>JBFWIO010000138.1:0-7616 GCA_050255955.1 Victivallaceae bacterium | reverse complement strand
GCAGGAAAAAACACCATAGTCAGCGGCCGGTTTTAACAGGACAAAAAGAATGTCATGCGCCGAAGTCATGATGTAAAAGGCACATCCCGCTTTATGCGCCGCGATTAAAGATCGACCCCGGAAATTACCAGTTTATCGATGATCTATTCGTTCTGGGCGTAGGGGAAATCCAGCGTGACGGTATCGCCGTCGAGCCGGAGATAGATCGACAGCACCGGAACTTTTTCCGAGGTCGAGAGCAGCTCGCGCTGCATGTATTTGCCGGATTTTGCGATCACGGAAAGATAGCTGTGCTTGCTCAAGGTAAGCTGAATCGCGACAGCCCGGTACGCCTGCGCCGCCGCCGGCAGCTTCAGCTCGAAGCGCGGCGGGTTAACCATCGTCGGTGTGGAGGATAGCCGCAGCGAACCATTCGGCAGCACTTTGAGCGTGTTTTCGGCAGCGGTATGCGGGATTTTGGCGAGCGTGTCACCCTGAAAGGTCAGCAGCGGATGCAGCCGCTCCGGCTTGACGTAAAGCAGGTCGTCGTCATAGAGGATCGACACGCCTCGAAGGTTGCCCGGGTGTGCGTTCAGCACGATCACCCGACGGCCGCGCAGGAAGTCCTCGCCTTTGCGGGCGAGAAAGGTTGCCGCGCCCTCGCTGCTGCCGCTACGGTACATCCAGTCGGCGAGATGCTGATTTTTTGCCATCACATAGTGCGGCAGGCTCGCGCCCTGATTGCTCTTTCCGACATAACCGCCGTAGGAATCGCTGATGTAGAGCAGCGGTGACTGATTCCGTTCGATGATCTCCGGCGCTTTGCCTTCGGCGTCCCGGAGCACCTTCAGCACCACCGGCGCGTCGGCCGCGAATCCAGGGTTGCCCGCCGGATAGCGGTGCGTACGACCGTTCTGGTTATACTGATCGACGTCGTCGGCCAGACGGTAGTTGCCGGTCCTGGGCAAAGCGTAACGCTGGAGCCGCTCGGCGACCACATTGGCCACCGCCTGCAGCGCGCCTTCGGCCGGATGACCCTCGCCGGGAATGTTGTACCAATAATAAAGCGGCCAAGAGGTCGGGTCGGAATGAACCGCCTTTAGTCCGTCGATGTATTCAACGTCCGCTTCCAGCAGTTCGCGCTCCAGCTGGCGATAGTAGGGATTGCTGACCCCGATCCCGACCGGCTGACCGGCGAAGAATGGAAACGCCGCTTCGTGCCGCGACGGAAACCGGACGACTATCAAATCAATGTTCCGGCGCTTCAGAAACTGATTCAGACGGATAATGCCTTTTTTAAATTCGGTGTAATCCCCCGGCTCCATCTGGACCGGTCCGGGCGCGACAAAGGTACCGTTCACCCATTTTCCAGCGTTTTTCACCGTCGCGGCGGCATTGTTCGCCTCCATCGCCGGCTTGAGCGCCGCCGCCATCGCCGCGAAGGAGCCGTATTGATCAAGAAATTGCTGATTCTCCGCCAGATCCTTTTGAATCGCGGCGGTGCGGGCGGCGGCGACGCCGGACGTTTCGGGTTCGGTGGCCGCCGCGAATATTGCGATGGCACAGACCGCCGCGGTCAGAATGGTCTTTTTCATCATCAACATGGTTCCTTTCAAAAATGAGCGTTTATTTCGTTTAGATAACATTCCCGCCCGGTAAAAAAACTTCTGTTTCCCGGTGAAGCTAAAACATGGGCGGCAAAGCAATATACAGTCGGCGCAAGAGGATTGCGAATATGAAAATGATTTTCCCTGCCATCTGTAAATATTCTCACAGTATTGCCGGAGTTTAAATCATTTTTCATTCCCGACTGTTTTTAATGCGCTTTTGAATCTTGATTGATTATTGTTAACCACAACACCAATCAAAGAAAAGAAACAGGTCATGAGGAATGTAGCGCAGGAAGCGGAAAAGACAATCGCAGGAGTGATCAAAGTTTACGAAAGAGAGGTACTTGATCATCGGGGCGGTATAGTTCGAAAGTCGGTGGAAGATACTTTGAATCAATTGATTAACGCGGAAGCGGACGCCATTTGCCAAGCATCTCGCGACCGGCGCTGCCCGGACTGATTGGACACGCGAGCGGGCAGTTACAAGCGCAATTTGCTGACTCAGGCCGGCAAGGTCGAACTGAACGTGCCCCAGTTGCGGACGCTGCCGTTCGAGACGCAGATCATCTACCGCGATAAGACCCGGCAAAGCAGTGTTGAAGAGGCCTTGATTGAGATGTATCTGGCCGGAGTTTCGGTCGCCGGGTGGAGGACATCACCAAAACCCTGTGAGTCGCAAATAGGAATAAATAACACACCCCTATCGGCCATTATAAAACTACGGCATTCACGGTTACGCGATTCTTCACGAGATGGTCAGCGAGGCGATTCAGTCGGTGCACTATCTCGGGGGCTCCGACCAAGAAGCTGCTGCTTCTCAACCGGAGCGGCGGCCGGGGCGCGCTGCTGAACGCCCGCAGGACCAAACGACCGCCCTTCAATTTAATTGCGGTCTGCGGGAGCGGGGTACTCAGGCCAAGGACGGCAACAGCGAACGCTACCGCTCGATGCGGCGTCATCTTCAGCCGAGGTTCTGTGGTGCGACGGCGGAGCCGCCCTTGAGTCTGACTTCGCACCTCGAACCGGAAAACGCGGCGCGGGCGGCCAAGCTGTCCTGGCAGGGAACGGTGCGAAAGTTTTTTTGAGTGACCTCGGACTTGCCGGCGGTGCTTCATTCGGCGGCGCGGCCTTCGCCCGCGAATACTGTCGCGTCCGGCTGGGATAAAGAGCGGAAATTTGCTTTTTGGACTTGGCGGGATTATTGTATACGATATGCACAAAGCCACCGAAACAGCACTGAATCAACTGCGCGACCGGATCAAGGCCGGGGAATGGAGCGAAAACAGCTTCCTCCCCGCCGAGCGCAAACTCTGCGCAGAACTTGACGTCGGACGCGGGGCGATCGCCGCCATTTTCCGTGAACTCACGCTCCAGGGGCTGATTTCGATCGAACCGGGGCGCGGGGTCCGGGTGCTCAGTTCCGGCGGTGCCGGCGGCGCTGTGCTTCGCCAGGTGCTGGTGATCGAGTACGCCAACTTTTCGATTTCCAACTCGGCCGAACACCTCCAGCTCCTCGGCCACCTTTCGCAGGCGACTGCCGCCCACGGGATCGGCATGTCACTCGCTTTCATCGACCTCGACCAGCCGATCAAACCGATCCTCGACCGCTACGCCCGCGACGAATTCCAGGCGGTGATCGTGGTCGAGCGGTCCGAGCTGATTGACATCGACCTCATGCTCAGGCACGGCATTCCGACCGTGGTGATCAACTACGAAGCGGAGGGGAAACACCCCTGCGTCCGGGTCGATTTCCGCGAAATCGGGCGGATCGCCGGACGCGAATTCGTCCAGGCAGGACTCCGCCGGATCGGGGTGCTTGCCGCCGCCTCCGACAGTTTCTTTTGCCGCGAAATGATTGCCGGACTCAAGGGCGTGCTTGCCGAAGACGACCTCGCACTCGATCCCGGCCGGGTCATCTACTGGACCAGCCCGACCGACCTGCTGCGAAGCGTGCCGGCCGGCACCGTCACCGATCCGGATCCGTTGTTGCTCGACCTTTTGCGCCGGCCCGACCGGCCGGACGCTTTTTTCGTCATCCGCGACTGGCGTGCCGCCCGGATTTATGAAATCGCCCGCCGCGTCGGACTCGCCATTCCCGCCGACCTCGCGGTGATCTCCTATGACAACATCTCCTGGGTCGAAGCTCCCTCGGTCGGCTTGAGCACCATCAGCGAACCCACCGAAGCGCTCGCCGAGCAATCGATCGCGATGCTGCGGGAGTGGAAGCAATCCGGCAAACGCCCCGCCAACGTCAAGATCGGCGGCGAACTGATCCGGCGCGCCAGCGTCCCCCCGTCCCGCTCCGCAGACATCAACTGATCCCCGTTTTTTTCAACTGCTTTCGATTTTTATTCCAATGGCATATTTCTATCTTCCTCCTTTTGCCATCGCGCTCGAAGCGCTTGATTCAAGCCGAGAAAAGCTTTAATATCAACACTTCATCTCAAAATAAACCGATTTATTTCTGGATCGATTTTGCATTATTTTTTTAAATTACCCTTGTTTTTTATGGATGCCTGTTGTATAATTATGCCAAAGGAATATTTTTCATTCAATTTTCGGACAAGAGGCTGAATGATGAAAATCATCGATGCGCACAATCATCCCGACTGGTACGATCACGATATTGACAAATTTATTGCCAATATGGATCGTTACGGCATTGCCCGGACCTGGCTTCTCAACTGGGAGTGCGGCGAGGACGAATTCGACCCGCGCTACCGCGCAGTGACCCCCGGACCGCTCCGCGGCCTCGCCCACGGCCCGATTCCCTTTGAGTGCTGCCTCCCCTATGCCGAAAAAGCGCCGGAGCGCTTCACTCTCGGCTGCTGCCCCGACCCGCGCCGGCCGGACGCGCTCCGGGTGCTACGCGAAGCGCACGACCGTTACGGTGCGCGCATTTGCGGCGAGCTCAAGGCGCAGATGGAGTACGACCGCCCCGAAGCGATCGCCCTTTTCCGCCTGGCGGGCGAACTCGAAATGCCGGTGACCTTTCATCTCCAGTACGACCTGCGGCGTTCCGCCGCCGACTCGTGGTGCGAATGGTGGGGTGGCTCGATTGACACCGTCGAACGGGTGCTCGCCGCCTGTCCAGACACCGTTTTCCTCGGTCACGCGCCGGGGTTCTGGATTCATATTTCGGACGATGACCTCTGGAAAACGACCAATTACCCGCCCAAAGACGCCAAAGTCATTCCCGGCGGCCGGGTGCCTGAACTGCTCCGGCGTTATCCCAACTTGTACTGTGACATCTCCGCCGGCTCGGGCTGTCTCGCCCTTTCCCGCGATCCCGCTTTCGCGGCCGGTTTCCTGACTGAATTTCAGGACCGGGTGCTCTACGCCCGCGATTACTTCGACAATGTCCATCAGGAGTTCATCGCCACCCTCGACCTGCCGGTCGCGGCGCTGGGGAAGATATATCACCGTAATGCGGAAAAATTGATCAAGGAATCGTAAAGATGAGCACTCAGCAGCAAAAACTCGCCATCCACGGCGGCGAAAAGGCGATCAGCCCCCTTCCGGGACGTTTTCACTTCGGTGCGGAGGAAAAAGCCGCGCTCGGTCAACTTTTTGACGAAGCGATCGCGAGCGGCAACGCCCCCGGCTACAACGGTCCGCGGGAGGAACTCTTCTGCAAGGAATTCGCCGGACAGATCGGCGCCGCCTTTGCCGACGGGGTCAACAGCGGTACCAACGCGGTCTATGTCGCGCTCAAAGCACTCGAGTTGCCGCCCTTCTCGGAAGTGATCGTCGGCAGCGTCACCGATCCGGGAGGGATGATGCCGGTGGTGATCAACAACTGCATTCCGGTGCCGGCCGACACCGAGCCGGGCTCTTTCAATACCGGCGCCGCCCAGATCGAGGCGCGGATCACCGGACGCACCTCGGCGATCGTGCTCGCCCACATCGGCGGCGAACCCGCCGACATGCCCGCGATTATGAAGGTTGCCGCCAGACACAAGCTTCCGGTGGTCGAAGACTGCGCCCAGTCCCACCTGGCCAAAATCAACGGCAAAAATGTCGGCACTTTCGGCCGCTACGGCGCGTTTTCGCTGATGTTCGGCAAGCACATGTGCACCGGGGGCCAGGGCGGCGCGGTGGTCTGCGGGAGCGATAGCGACTACTGGGCCGAACGCCGGGCGGCCGACCGCGGGAAACCCTTCAACCAGCCCTCCGGCAGCACCAATGCGATCCCGGCGATCAACTGCAACCTTGATGAAATCCATGCCGCGATCGGCAGTGCCCAGCTCAGGAAGCTGCCCGGCATCGTCGAGCGCCGCCGGCACGTGGCGGCGATGCTTCGCGAACACGGGTTGGGCGAGCTCAAGGCAGTCACCATCCCGCAACTCCGGCCCGGCTTCGAACACTGTTACTGGTGGTGGCGGCTCAAGTTCAACGCCGACGCGGTCAAATGCACCAAGGAGGAGTTCTGCGCCGCCCTCGCCGCCGAAGGCGCACTGCTGATTCCGCACTACGGTCACGCTGTTCCATCCAACATGGCCTGGTTTGCCGGGCGCAAAAACAAACATCCGTGGAACAATCCGCTTTATGGCGGCAACCCGGACGAGCAGTTTCCGATCCCCAACTGCGAACAGGCGATTCGAGACCATTTCATTCTTCACATTTTTGAGAGCTACGGCGAGAAGGAAGTCGCGATGCTGATCAACGCTTTCAACAAAGTCGAAAACCATTACCGCAAGTAGGACATCATGAACGCATCATCCCCGGCGGAAACCCCGAAAATCTGGAAGGTCGGCACGCTCACCTACACGGTGAGCGGCGTGGTCACGCTGTTTTTTCTGCTGCTGCTGGGGGACTTCGCGATTTCGCTCAAAGACCGGTCGATCGGCCCGGTGATGCAGTTGCTGTTCCGCCAGTTCGGCGCGTCCAACTTCACCATCGGGCTGGTGCTGATGTCGCTGCCGAGCGCGATCGGTTTCGTGATCGGGCCCGTTATAAGCTACAAATCCGACCGCTGCCGGACCCGGATCGGGCGGCGGCTGCCGTTTTTGCTGGTGGCGACACCGATCGCGGCCGGATCGATGGCCGGCATGGCCTTCAGCCCCAAAGTCGGCGCATGGCTGGGGCCGCTTTTCGGCTTTCCGGCCGAACCGACGGTGCTGGTGCTGCTGACCGCCTGCTGGGTGGTCTACGAATTCGCCGCGATCACGGCGGCAAGCATGTTTTCGGCGTTGATTAACGACGTGCTGCCGGCGGTTCTGATGGGGCGGTTCTACGGATTGTTCCGCGCGGTCAGTCTGGTTGACGGGATTCTCTTCAGTTATTTCATCCTCGGACATGCCGAAGAGTATTATGTCTTTATTCTCGCCGGTCTCGGACTGGTCTACGGCACGGTATTTTTGGTGATGTGTTTCAAGATCAAAGAGGGCGAATACCCGCCGCCGCCCGCACCGGTCGCCCCCGGCCGGATTGCCGCGATCAAAGGCTACTTCAAAGACTGCTACTCGCAGTCGCACTACCGCCTTGCTTTCGCCTATTTTGCGCTGGCGTCGCTTGCGCTCGGGTCCTTCGGCAACTTCGCCATTCTCTACGCCAAGCAGCTTCAAGTACCGATGGCGCTCTACGGCAAAGCCGCCGCGGTGATGCTCGGCGTTTCGCTGGTGCTATCCTATTTCCTCGGCGCGGTCGCCGACCGTTTCCATCCGTTGCGGGCGGCGCTTGCGATGCTCGTCATTTATGCGGCGACACTGCTCGGCGGCTTTTTTCTGGTCACCGATACCGCGTCGTTCCTGATCGTTTACACGGTTCAGGGGGTCGTCGCCGGGAGTTACGGCACGGTCAGCGCGTCGCTGCCGATGCGGATTCTTCCGCGCAGTGCTTTTGCCCAGTTCAATTCGGCGGCCGGTCTGGTGACCTCGTGCTGTCAGGTGCTCTATTTGCCGGCGCTGGGGAAATTTCTCGATTTGACCGGGCACCAGTATATTTACACTTTTATGATCGGCAGCGTCACCGGCCTTGCGGCGGTGAGTTGCGGCCTTATTTTTTACCGGCGGTTCAAAGACTGCG
>JBFWIO010000137.1:0-7651 GCA_050255955.1 Victivallaceae bacterium | reverse complement strand
ACATCGCGCGAAGCAGGCCCAGGGTGATTATCAAGTTGACTGCGGGCGCTGGCGCGGCCGGTCGCTCCGACACCTGCGGCGTCGGAGCTCGGGCCGGGCGAACTACGTTGGATGCCGCTGCTGGCCACCCGCGACAACGGAGCGGTGAGAGTCAAAGGCGCAGTGCGCCCGCCCGGAGCGAGGGCGGCGAGGCTTTGCCTCACACTCCACAAGAGGGCTCCGCGCCCTCTTGACTCCGTGCAAGGGCGCGGCCCTTGACCGGGGTACCGGCGCTTTGGCACGCGGGGCTCACAACCCGCGCGCGGTATCAATCCAGTTGTCCGCTCCGGCCTGAAACGGCGTCGTCACCGTCCGGTACCGCAACTTCTCGCCCGCTTTCAACGTCCGGTTCAGCGCAACCACCCCGTAATGTTTGCGGTAACGCTCCGGCACATCCCAGTAACGCTCAGCTCGCGGCTCCGCATTGACCGCCTCCATCACCGTGGTCTCCACCCCGATCCCGAGCCCGGCATTGTAGATCGCCACCCTGGTCACCGGCCGGTCAATCACAAACTTCTTGGAATCAGTAAATTTACCGCGAATATCCGAATTTTCGTCCAGCACCGCATAGTCCGAAAAACCAGTCACCCACGGATACATACATATATAACCATACGACAACTCAGTGTCCGCCAACGCCGTCACCTCCACCGCTTCGTCGATCTTGTTATCCGCAATCTTCAGCACCGAAGCAACTTCCAGCGTCCGCACCTTTGCCCGGCGCGTCAAGACTAAACTCTTCGCCGCCGGATAATCCGCCCGCACCTCGGCGACCTGAGCGCCATCGATCTCAAGCTTCAACTCCAGCATCTGCTCTTCTTCGTTCTCCACATGGCCGGAGCCGACGAAGCCCACCCCCTTGAAATTGAAGACGTGACCGTAATGACTGCCGTAGACGTCCTCGCCGATTCGCTTGCCGAGATATTCGATCCGGTAAAGCGTCCAGAATGAACGCGATTCCAGCCGGATGCCGAGGTCGCCGACCTTGGCCGAGATCGAACGCGGCCAGGCGGCATCGATTTTTGGTGCGGCGCTTTTGGCGGCGGCGGAGCTCAGCGCGAGGTTGCGGACCCATACTTTGCCGGTGACTTTGCCGGTTTTTTCGTAAAAGGAGAACCGGATTTGCAGCGCCGCCGTGCCCTCCGGCAGCGGTTTGGCGGTACGCGCGCCGAACTGGAGCTTCAAGGTTTTCCAATCGGTCGCTTTGTCTTTTTCGGAACGCGAAAAGATCGAAATTTGTCCGAGTCTTTTGCCCGCTTTGTCCACCGGATAAATCGAAATGCCGAAAATTCCCGAGCTCAGCGCGTCCGCCTTCAGGTCAAGTGCCAGCGTAAGCGTACCCGCCGCTTCCTCCGGTGTGAGTCCGATGCTTGCCGAGGTTACGCCGGAATTGGCATTGACCGCGCCGAGCGCCAGCACTTTGCCGCCATCAGGCGCGTCTTCGAGCGCGGCCGTCGAACCGGCCGGCTGTTTCTCCCAGCGGTTAAGACCGTCGGCGAAATCGCCGTTCGGAATTTCCAGCCCATAAACAGAGCCGAGCAAAAAAGTGGCGGCGAAAATCGACAGAAGTCTGGTCATCGTTCTTTTATCTCCTTGAAAGTTGTGGGAAAATTCAGAGCACGCCCTTGGTCGAGAGCACGCCTTCGATCCGCGGATCGACGGTTACCGCTTGGTCGAGGGCTTTGGCGAAGGCCTTGAAGATTGCTTCAAAGCAGTGGTGGACCTCTTCGCCCTTCAAGAGATCAATATGAAGATTCATCCCGCTCCTGGCGGAGAGGGCCTGAAAGAATTCGTGGAACAATCTCGCGTCGAGATCCTTGACCAGCGGCGCGGGCGGTTCGACGCGATACACGAGACAGGGACGCCCGGAGAGGTCGAGCGCCACCTGGGCAAGCGCCTCGTCCATCGGCAGCAGACAGCTGCCGTAGCGCCGGATTCCCTTTTTGGCGCCGAGTGCCGCGAGCAAAGCTTCGCCGAAGGCCAGACCGAGATCCTCCATGGTGTGGTGATAGTCGATTTCGACATCGCCTCTGGCGTGGATTTCGAGGTCGAAAAAACCGTGCCGGGCGAAGAGCTCAAGCATGTGGTTCATGAACGGCACCGGCGTGTCCGCCACGCACTCGCCGCGACCGTCGAGCTCGAGTTTGACCGAAATTTGAGTTTCGCGGGTGTTTCTGACGACTTCGCCGAGACGCATGGCATTTCCTCCGTTCAAAAGTGCTAAGTAACAGTTCCGTCACTAATTTAACACAGATTGGCGGCTTTTGCCAAGCCCCGGGCGTTTTTTTTCGGGAAAAGTGCGTTCCTGATTGGAAATTGTCTTCACACCAGTTATATTGTTTTAAAAACCAATGTGCTGAATCGAAGAGGTCTTTTATGAGACAGAAAATTTTATTACTGGGCGCTGTTTTTTTCGGATTTCTCGCTTTTGTGCTCTCCTATCAACAGCTTGAGACGGAAAAACAGCGGATCACCGGTAATGCCGAGTCGGTCTATCTGATCAAAATGAACCGCGATATGGCCGCCGGCGAAGAGGTTGCCGAGCGCGATATCAGCCGGGCCGAAGTCCAGCGCCTTCGCAATCAGTCGGTCTCCAGCCGGGAAATTCCGTGGAGCCAGAGCAGTTCGGTGATCGGCCGGCGTCTCGAGAGCTCCATGTCCCGCAATCAGTATCTCCAGACTACCGACCTCAAGCCGATGTCCCAGCGCCAGGGGCTCAACGGCATCGTCCGGCAGGGTATGCGCGCGATTTCGATTCCGGTCGATACCGTTTCGGCAGTCAACAACCTGGTTCAGCCCAACGACAATGTCGATATCATCGGTACCTTCCGCTTTCCCGACATGCGCGGCGACACTGCGCTTGATACCGTCACTTTGACCGTGCTTCAGGATGTCAAGGTGCTCGCCGTAGGCTCCCGCTGGGGTAACCTCGGAAGCGAAGCCGGCGGCAGCAAATCTTACAGTACGGTCACTTTGCTGCTGTGGCCGGACGAGGTCGAAATGCTGGTTTTCGCCAGCAACAAAGGCAAGCTGGCTTTGAGTTTGCGCAACTACGAAGATTCGCGCATCGAGCGCGGCATCGAGAGCAATTCGATCAACTTCAAGCAGCTCGAAAAAGACATTCCCAAGTTCAACGAGCGGCGCAGCAAACGCCAGAATACGCTCTGACGCAAGCGGGAGGGATCGCTCCATGGTCGAAATCATCATCCGGCAGCCCGGTCATCAGGACGCCGCGGGCCAGCTTGACAACGGCGCCTATCTGGTCGGTTCGGGGGAGGATTGCCATATCACTTTTGCCCGGCCGGAAATTTCGCGCCATCACGCCCAATTCATCGTCCGCGACGGCAAGCTGACGGTAATGGACCTCGGCAGCAGCAACGGGACTTACTCCGACGGCACTCAGCTCTTTGCCCACGAACCCTACGAAATCCCGGCCGGCCACTCGATTGAGCTCGGCAAGGTTTCGGTGCTGGTCAAGGCGCCTCCGGTCGCCGCACCGGCGCCCGCGCCGGTCGCGGCCGCCCCCGCGGCGACCGCTCCCGTTACCCCCGCTCCGTCCGGCGCAAACGCCGTCGCCTTTGACACCGGCAAAGATGCTTACGGCAAGGAACGGATTCCCTTGCTGCGTATTTCCGGCGTCACCGACGAGGACCGGCCGCTGCTTCAGGAAATCAAGAAGCTCGCCCACCGCGAACTCCTCTCCCGGCTTAACTTGAAGAAGCTTGCGGTTTCCGGCATTACCGGCAAAGATCTGGAGAACAAGGCGGCCGAGACCATCCGCGAAATTCTTTCGCAGCTCGCGGTGCCGCTGCCGCCGTCCGCCACGGTGGCTTTGCTGGAAAAAGAACTGGTTCAGGAGGCGATCGGCCTCGGTCCCCTTGAGTATCTTCTGGAAATCGAGAACATCACCGAAATCATGGTCAACGGCCCCAACAACGTCTACGTCGAGCGCGGCGGGGTGCTTTTTCGCACCGACACCGCGTTTGCCGACGACAATCAGGTGCTCTCGGCGATCGAGCGCATCGTCTCGCCGCTCGGCCGCCGCATTGACGAAAGTTCGCCGATGGTCGATGCCCGGTTGCCCGACGGCTCGCGTGTCAACGCGATCATCCCGCCGCTGTCGCTGGTGGGGCCGTCGATTACCATCCGGAAATTTTCGCGCAAGCCGCTCGAAGCCGCCGACCTCGTGCGGTTCGGTTCGATCTCCAACGACATCATCCAGTTCCTCGACGTCTGCGTCGCGGTGCGAAAAAATATCCTGATCTCCGGGGGCACCGGCTCCGGCAAAACCACTTTGCTCAACGTATTGAGTTCGTTCATCCCCAACCGCGAACGCATCGTCACCATCGAGGACGCCGCCGAACTCCAGCTCCATCAGGAGCACCTGGTCCGGCTCGAATCCCGCCCGCCGAACGTCGAGGGGCGCGGCGAAATCAATATTCGCGATCTGGTGCGCAACAGCTTGCGCATGCGCCCCGACCGCATTGTGGTCGGCGAGTGCCGCGGCGGCGAAGCGCTCGACATGCTTCAGGCGATGAATACCGGCCACGACGGATCGCTCACCACCATTCACGCCAACACCCCGCGCGACGCGCTGTCGCGGTTGGAGACGCTGGTGCTGATGGCCGGCTTCGATCTGCCGCTGCGGGCGATCCGCGAGCAGATCGCTTCGGCGATCAACATTGTGGTCCAGATCAGCCGCGAACGCGACGGCTCGCGCAAACTGACCCATGTCAGCGAAATCACCAAAATGGAAGGCGAGGTGATCACCATGCAGGATCTCTTTGTCTTTGAACAGACCGGCTGGGATCGTGACAACCGGATTGTCGGGCGTTACCGCGCCACCGGCGGGGTGCCGACATTCCTTGAGGAGATCGAACGCGCCAAACTGCCGCTCGACATCGGTATTTTCAATCCGGGGAGGGTGAGCACATGAACATTCTGGAAAGTTCCTGGTTTCCGAGTCTCCTGGCTTTCGCCAGTGTTTCGCTGGCGACGTATGTGGTGGTGGATTTCTTCAGTTACGTTTCGGTACGCTACCGCGACCGTTATTTGCAGGAGGCCAGCACCGAGCTTGACGACATCCTCATTCAGATGCCGGCCGGCCGGATTCTCGACCTCAGTCTGGCGCTGAGCGCGATCGCGCTCCTGATTACCGTGCTGCTGACCATGACCCTCGGCGATGCGGCGTCGTGGAAGGGCGGGCTTTTGCTGGGCTTGCTGGCCGCCGGGGCGGTCTTTCCGGTGCCGCGTTTTTTGCTGCGCTTCCTTCGCAAGCGGCGGCTCCGCAAGTTCAACGAACAGCTTGAGGACGTGTTGATGTCGATGTCGAGTTCGCTCAAAGCCGGGTTCAGCATCAATCAGGCGATTGATGAAATCGCCGCCATGAACCGGCCGCCGATTTCGGTCGAATTCCGGTTGCTTTCGCAGGAGTGCCGGCTGGGGGTGCCGCTGACCCAGGCGCTGGAAAATATGAACCGCCGGCTCGGCTCCGAAGACTTCGAGCTGGTGGCCACCGCGATCATCACCGCCCGCCAGACCGGGGGGGAATTGACCGCCACGCTGGAGCGGCTGGCCGCATTGATCCGCGAACGGCTCCGGATTACCGGCAAGATCCATGCGATGACCGCGATGGGGCGCTTGCAGGCGTATTTGATCAGCTCGATGCCGTTTTTGCTGATTATCGGGATTTTTCAGGTGGCGCCCTCGCTTTTTGACGGGGTGTTCGATTCGTTTATCGGTTATGGGATGATTGCGGTGGTGGTGGTGCTTGACGTCCTCGGCTTCATCGTGATCCGCAAAATTACCGCGATCGACATTTGAGCTAAGGGGAGGCGGCAATGGACAACTTGATGACCCTGATTGCTTCGCTGCTGTTCGGCGTTTCCGCCGGGCTGTTGGCGCTTTTTGTGCTGCGTTCGCTCAGCATGGTTGAGGTTGAGGGAAGCATGAACGAGGAGGCCCGGCGCGGCATTCCGGTGATGTTCCGGCTGGCGATGCCGCTGGTGCCGAACTTCCGGGGATTGGCCCGGACTGAATTTTTCCGCGGCTGGCGCGAGATTGCCGAGCCCCGGCTGTGGATGGCGGGTTACGGGGATTCGATCGGCGGCATTGACTTTGTCGCGCTGCGGATCATGTTCATCGGGATCGGTCTGCTTTCGCTTTTTCTCAGCATTCTCGCCGGTTATCCGGTGCTCGGGATTCTGCTGGCGCTGGTGCTGGTGATCTATCCCGGGGTCTGGCTCAACAACCGGATCCGCCGCCGCCATCTGAGTATTCTCAAGTCGTTGCCCAACGTGCTCGATTTGCTGACGCTTTCGGTCGAGGCTGGCAAGGATTTCGTGACCAGTCTGCGCGACATTCTGCAGCGCCGCCGGGTCGATGCGCTGGGCGAGGAGCTGCTGCGGACATTCCAGGAAATTCAGCTCGGACGCAAACGCACCGAGGCGCTTCGCGACCTCGCCAAACGGGTGTCGCAGTCCGACCTCACCTCGGTGGTCAACGCGATCATTCAGGCTGAGGAACTCGGCGTCAGCATCGGCCAGCTGCTGCGGATTCAGGGCGATATGCTCCGCAACAAACGCTTTACGATGGCGGAGAAACTGGCCAATGAGACTCCGGTCAAGATCATCGGGCCGATCATTCTGTTTATTTTTCCGGCGGTGTTCATTGTTCTGATTGTGCCGATCGGCATGAAATTGATGCAGGTCATGTTGTAAATGATTTTCAATCTGGACAAAAGGACTTACCTTGCGAAGTCGCCGCGAACGATGCTTGCCTTCGGCGAGCGGTTGCGCGGGATGATCGGGCGGCGTTTTTCGCCGGAGATGGATGCGGCGGTGTTTCCGAACTGCAATTCGATTCACACGCTCTTCATGGGGCGGCCGCTCGATGTGGTGTTTCTCGACGGCGAGAGCCGGATCGTCAAACTGGCGGCGGGATTGCCGCCGTGGCGGCCGGTGACCGGCTGCCGCCGGGCGGTGACGGTGATCGAATTGCCGCCGGGAGCGATCAGGGCGAGTGCGAGCGAAGTCGGGGACTTCGTCAATTTGAATATGAATCTTGCGCCTGAAACGGCGAAAAGCATCGGGTTGTGTCAAGAAAGTCAGTTTTAAACGTTTTTCCGGCGGCCGGCCGCGCATGTGATGCCGGCGGCGGGCGGAAATACTTTTGAAATTGACCAAGGAGTATGCGATGAAAATATTTTTTGTCAACGGAGTGCGGGCCGGCGAAGAGCTCGATCTCGCGCTGCCGATCATCAGCGTCGGACGCGAGGAGGACAACGCTGTGATGTTGCTCACCGGCGGCGTCTCGCGCTATCACGGCGAATTGCGCCGCGATGAGAGCGGCGTCTGGACGGTGGTCGATCTGCAGAGCACCAACGGGGTCAAAGTCAACCGCGCCAAAATCGACGGCAAAGCGGTGCTGAGCGAGGGCGACCTGATCGAATTCGGCGACCAGATGCTGCGGGTGACCCAGCTGGCGAAGTCGCCGCCGAAAGTGGTTTTTTCGCCGGTCGGCGCGGCGGCCGCCGAGCCCGCGCCGCATCTCAACAAGAGCGCCGATCCGACTGTCCGTCTGACCGCGCCGCCCATCCCCGCCGCCCCGGTTG
>JBFWIO010000136.1:0-7703 GCA_050255955.1 Victivallaceae bacterium | reverse complement strand
GCCGGAAAAAAGCGCAAAAAAGGGCCAAAGTTCTTTGCATTCAAGCGGTGAAAGGGGTATAGTATAAGAATGAGTGATTGTTTTCCGGTGCGGAAAGTGGAATTCGGACGCTGCCAGAGCCTGGTCAAAGATCAGGAGCTGTCACCGCGATTCCGCGAGCAACCGGCCGGAAGATGATCGATTAACATTTCGGGCTGATTGCCGAAACGCTTCACCGGACCGGCGGGAAATTTGCCTCCCACCGGCTTCAGTTCAGGGCATTTCCTCAATCGGCCCGGTCAAAAGAAAGACATCTATCATGGCTGAACACAAAGTATCGTTTCAGGTCGGCGACAAGACGATGGAAATTTCCACCGGCAAAATGGCCAACCTCGCCGCCGGCTCCTGTCTGGTCCGGCTCGGCGACACCATCATCCTCGCGGCGGCCTGTTCCGGCCCCGCCCGTCCCGGCACCGACTTCCTCGCGCTCCAGGTCGATTATCGCGAAAAATACAGCGCCGCGGGCAAATTCCCCGGCGGCTACATCAAACGCGAAGGCCGCCCCAGCGACAAGGAAATCCTGACCTGCCGGGTCACCGACCGTCCGCTGCGCCCGCTTTTCCCGGAAGGTTTCTTCGATGAAATCCAGATCCAGAGCCTTCTGCTCAGCGCCGATGGACACAACGAGCCCGATGTACTGGTGATGCTCGGCGCGTCCGCCGCGCTGGTGCTCTCCGATCTGCCCTTTCAGGGCCCGATCGGCGCGGTCCGGGTCGGCAAGGTCGGCGGCAAGCTGGTCGCCAATCCGACTCACGAGGAACTGGAAAAATCGACCATCGACCTCATCTACGCCGGGATTCCCGACAAGGTGATCATGATCGAGGGCGAAGCCAAGTTCTGCAGCGAAGCCGAACTTCGCGAAGCCATGCTCTACGCCAACGAAATCGTCAAAGCCCAGTGCGCCGCCCAGCTCGAACTCGCGGCGGTCGCCGGCAAAGCCAAAAAGACCCCGAAACTCTGCCCGGTTCCCCCGGCGCTCCAGGACGCGGTCAATGCCTACAGCGCCGACCGGATCGAAGCGGCTTGCACCATCCCCGGCAAACAGGACCGCATGGCGGTGCTCGACGAGATTCGCGAAGGCGCCCGTACCGCCATCCGCGCCGATTTCGCCAACCTCTCCGACGCCGATTTCGCGCTCGAAACCGCCAAGGCAATTGACCACCTGGTCGAAGTCACCACCCGTTCGCTGATCCTCGACAAGGGTTATCGCGCCGACGGCCGCGCGGTCGATGAAATCCGGACGCTTTCGGCTGAGATCGACATCCTGCCGGTGGTTCACGGCAGCGCGCTCTTCAGCCGCGGCGAAACCCAGGCGCTGGTGATCGCCACCCTCGGCAACGACAAGGATTCGCAAGAATTCGACCGCATCAGCAACGCCGCCGGCAACGGCAACAAGCGTTTTTATCTGCACTACAACTTCCCGAACTTCAGCGTCGGCGAAGTCGGCCGGATCACCGGTCCCGGCCGCCGCGAAATCGGCCACGGCGACCTCGCCGAGCGTTCGGTTGCCAAGGTGGTTCCGGAAGATTTCCCGTACACCGTGCGTTGTGTTTCGGAAGTCATGAGTTCCAACGGTTCGACTTCGATGGCATCGGTCTGCGGCGCGACCCTCGCGCTGATGGCGGCCGGCGTGCCGATTATCGCTCCGGTGGCGGGGATCTCCTGCGGGCTGGTCACCGGCAACGACGGCAAGTACCTCCTGCTCACCGACATCATCGGTTCGGAAGACCACTTCGGCGACATGGACTTCAAGGTCTGCGGCACCCGCGACGGCATCACCGGCTTTCAGCTTGACCTCAAGCTCCCCGGCATTTCGATCGACCTTCTCTGCGAAGGCATGGAACGCAATCGGGTCGCCCGGATGAAGATCCTTGACGTCATCGAGAGCTGCATTCCGGCGCCGCGCGCCGACATCAGCCCCAATGCGCCGCGCATGGAAATCATCCGGATCAATCCGGAGAAGATCGGCGCGCTGATCGGCCCCGGCGGCAAGAACATCCGCGCCATCACCGACGAACTCGGCGTCTCGATCGACGTTGACGACGACGGCAACGTCAAGATCATGGCTCCGGACAAAGAACGCATCGAAAGAGCCAAAGACCGCATCCTCGGCTCCACCGCCGAAGCGGAAATCGGCAAGATCTACCGCGGCAAAGTGGTCACCGTGCGTGACTTCGGTGCGTTCGTGGAAATCCTGCCCGGCCTCGATGGCCTGCTCCACATCTCCGAAATGGCCGACTACCGGGTCAACAAGGTCAGCGACATTTGCAATGAAGGCGATTTCGTCTCGGTCAAAGTGATCGACATCGACCAGTCCGGCAAGATCCGGCTGAGCCGCAAGGCCGCGCTCAAGGAAATGGGCGAATAAGCCCCGCTTTCCCGCATCTAAACGGGGAACCGCAACACGGTTCCCCGTTTTTTTGCCCGCGCAACAGCAAAAAAAAATGCCGCTCCGGATGGAGCGGCGAATTGAACGGAGGCGTCAGCCTGCATGTTGCATGAAAAGGCTGGCGATTTGAGCAAAGCCTTTGATAATCAACAAGACACAAACACCGCAGGCGATAACAAGTTATCAACGAGGATTTTGCGTCTTGGTGAGCTCAAAGGATTGCTCAAATCCCAGTCGGCTTCATGCAATATGCAGGCTAAAACAGCTCTTTTCGCTGCTTTTTCACCTCAAGCGTGGCATAATCGACAAGGCTGAGGAGAATCTCCTGTTTGCGTTCCTCCGGCAGCGCGTCGAAACAGCCGAGCAACCGGTTTTCCTCCGGCGACAGACTGCCGAGTTCGTAGGGATGTGCGTCGGCTCCGGCCTCGGCGGTGATTTTGGCCAGGCGCTCGGCCTGATCGCGGGCGGCGAGCGCGCCAAAGGTGTCGAGCAGGATTTTCTGGTCGCTCAAGAGATCGACCAGATCGTGATGGCGGCGGGCGGGCGGACCGATTCGCGGGGGGATTTCGGCTTGCTCCTGGAGATGCGCGCCGAGGTACGGCTTGATCACCGGGTAAATTTTGTCCCAGGTTTCTTCGCGGATGTGGTTGGTCTGGCGGGTGGCGAACTTGCGCAAGGTGTACATCCCGATCCCGGTCCGGCGCGACAGCTCGTTGAGCGACAACGCCTCCACACAGCGGTCAAAGGCTCCGGCGATATCATCGGTAACTTTTTTCATGATCCGGTCTTTGGGTTAAAAAATAACAAAATAGAGTCCGATGCCGAACAACAACGCCGTCCCGAGCCCAAAAAGGTTGCGGGCAAGCAACGTCCCGCCGAAACCCGGCCCGTCGTCATCGCCGGCGCGGTCGGACAGGCGGCCGAAACTCTGGGTATAGGCATACCGCTTGAGTTTCCGCCGGCCGGCACGGCATTTTTCGCGCAAAGCACTGAGTTCCCGGGGAGTCATTTTTTCGGCTTTCCAGATTGTTGTTCCACACCATAAAAATATAGTTGAAATTCGATCAAAAATCAAGTCAAAAAACACCTTTCTCAAAGGTTTTTTTGTTTTTCATCCAATATCTTTCCGGTCCCTTCGTCAAAATGAAATAAAGTGAATAACCGGATGGAAATTTTGATGAAAAAGAATGTTCTCGTTTTCGGTTCGCTCGGCTTGATCACCGTAGTCTACGCCTGGTTTCTCCTGAGCTACTTCGTCCCCGGCATCCCCGGCGGCGGCAATCAGAACGCCTATCACGGCTTCGGTCGCGACATCGCCGACCACGGCCGCTTCTACCGCACGGTCGGCGATGAATTCGAATACATCGGTGCGATGTGGGTCGAGAACGACCGTCATCAGTTCTTTCCCAAATATCCGCCCGGCTACCCCGCGCTGATCGGGGCGGTCAACCGGATTTTCGGTACCGGCGCGGGATTTTACCTGACTGTCGCGGGGGCGGTGTCGGCGGTACCGGCGATTTACTGCGTGGCGCGCTTTTTTCTCCCTCAACTTTTCGCGCTGCTGGCGGCGTGGATGCTTGTTTTCACCCCGGAAATCGCGTGGCTGGGAATTTCGCGCAATTCGCATACGCCAAGCCTCGCCCTCTTCCTCTGGGGCATGGCCGCCTTTCTCGGCGCGGCCCGCAGCCGCCAATACCGTTACGCAATGCCGCTGGCTTTCCTCGGCGGGCTCCTGATCGGTTTCTGCACCGGCATCCGCTACACCGACTTTCTACTGATTGCGGTGCCGGGGATTTACGCCCTTTGCTATTTTCGCGGCAAGCGTTTCTGGTTGCTCGCCGGAGCGCTCGGCCTGGGGGCGGCGATTCCGTACGGGGCGATCGCGTATTTCCACTACTGGGCCTTTGGCTCGATCTTCCGCAGCGGGTACAGTCTGACCGGCGAAGATTCGGCGTTCAAGCTGAGTTCGCTTGCGCTCAATTTGCGGCTCTATCTGCCCGATATTCTGCGTGACGGAGTCGGCCCGGCGGCGGTGCTGATGTTTGCACTGCTGCTGCGGCCGGGGCGCCGGCGCTGGAAACGGGTGCTCTTTTGGGGGAGCTGGATTCTCCCGACGCTGGGGCTCTACCTCACCTATTATTGGGCGCCGGACGGCAAGAGCGCAAGTTACCTCCGTTTCCTGGTGCCGCTTTTGCCCGCCATTTATCTCCTCGGCGCGGGCGGGCTGCGGCTGCTTTTGGCCAAGCGCAACTCGCGCACCGTATACCTGGCGGTGGCGGTGACGGCGGCGCTGCAACTCGTCTGGGGCCTCCCCGGCATCATCAATCAATGCGAAAATAAAGCGCTCGAAGACCGCAAACTTGCGCTGAACATCAATTACGCCAAAGCGAATCTGCCGCCCGGCGCGCTGTTGCTCGCCACCGAGAGCATCCTCAACGAGCTTGATTTTGAAGAAAAGTATCTCCTCTACCCGACCTCGATGCTCAACGTCGCCCAGATCAACCGGATCACCGAGCAGACCATCCGCGGTGAAGCCTTGTGGCTCCAGAAAGCCCGCGCCGAAGCACTCCAGCAGAAACTCGGCACCATGCGTCAGGCGGAGTTGAACAAACTCTTCATCGAACGCTTCAAGTCGATGCTCAACGACGGCCGAAAGATCTATTTCTACGGCTCCATTTCGGAAGCGCGGCGGCTGCGGAATTTCTTCCAGAACTATTTTGAACTCAAGGAAACCGGCAGCAGTCCGGGTGAAGTGCCCGCCTCGGTCTTCGTCGCGGTCAATGTCGGCAGCAACCGCTACGGCATCGTCAAACGGACTCAGAACGTCGCGGTGATGGAGCTATGGGAACTGGTCGCCGCCCGCGACCAAGCGCCGACCGAAGCCGAACGCGAGGCTTCGCTCCAGGACGAACGCGCCGAACTCGCCCGCCAGCTCGGCGACGACGGCGGCGAACGCACCCGGATGCTCACCCGTTACGAAAGTACGGTCTCCGAACTCACCAATCTGCGCGTCAACCGGAGCCTGCGCGAAGCCGCCGCCCGGACCAAAGCCGAAAGTGAGCGAAAACAGCGCGAAAAACGCGCCGTCAAAGAAAAAAGCGCCGGAGGAAACTGACGGTGACGCCAAACCAGTGTTCTTCAGCTTCGCCCTGGTGCCGTTCGATGGTGATTGGATGTCTGCTTGCGCTCCTTGTGGCCGCCGGAGCCTTGCTGTGGTGGAGTTATTTCGTCCCGGGCATCCCCTCGGGCGAAGACCAGAATGCCTACCACCTCTGCGGGCGGCTGATTGCCGAAGACGGCCGCTTCAGCCGCATACCGGAAGATGAATTTGAATTCATCGGCACCATGTGGGTCGAGAATGACCGCCGCGAGTTTCTCCCCAAATATCCGCCCGGACTGCCGCTTCTGAGCGCGGCCGCCCAACGGCTCGGCGGCTCCGGCGCGGGGTTCGCGCTGTCGGCGGCGGGCGCGCTCGCGGCGATCCCGGCGGTATTCTGGATCGGACGCTTTTTTCTGCCGCCCGCCTTCGCACTGCTGGCGGCCTGGCTCTTTGGCCTCACCCCGATGCTGGCTTACCTCGGACTCGCCCGCAATTCGCACACGCCGAGCCTGGCGTTTTTCCTGTGGGGAATGGTCGCCTTTCTGAGTGCGGTTCACAGCCGGAGTTTCCGGCGATCGGTTCCGCCCGCCTTGCTTGCGGGATTGCTGACCGGCGCTTGCACCGCCATTCGCTACACCGATTTTCTGCTGCTTGCGGTGCCGGGAATTTATATCCTCTGCTATTTACGCGGGCGGCGCTTCCTGTGTCTTGGCACGGCGTTCGGACTGGGGGCGGCGATTCCGCTCGGGTTGCTCGCCTGGTATCACCATGCCATGTTCGGCTCGATCTTCACGACCGGATACTCGTTGACCGGCGAGGATTCGGCTTTTCAGGTGAATTCGATCCTCTCCAATCTGCGGCTTTATCTACCCGACATCTTCCGCGACGGGGCGGGGGTGGCGGCGGTGCTGACTTGCGTTTGGCTCCTCCGCCCGGGGGGCGTCCGCTGGAAACGCCTTGCGTTCTGGACGGTCTGGCTTCTCCCGACGCTGGTGCTTTACCTCGCTTATTACTGGGCGCCGGACGGACGGAGCGCGGGATATATGCGTTTTTTGCTGCCGCTTTTTCCGGCCTTGTGCATTCTCGGGGCGGGCGGGCTCGAACTTCTGCTCCGGGGCCGCCCGAAACGGGTGGTGCTTGCCGCCGTCATCACGGTACTGTTGCTCCAGGCGATCTGGGGGATTCCCGGCATTCTCCAGCTCTGCGAAGTGCGTTCGTTCGACGACCGCCGGATGGGGCGGAACGTCGAATTCATCAAAGAAAATCTGCCCCCCGGCTCGGTGCTGATCGGCTCCACCCCCTTCCTTCACGAACTCGATTTCCAGCGGCGATACCGCCTTTATGCATATTCGCTCCTTTATAGCGACCACATCAACCGCATCGCCGGGGACACCCTTGAGGGCGGCGCGCTGTGGCTCCAGCAGGCGCGGGCCGACGAACTCCGGCGGAAACTCGGGTCGATGAGCCAGAACGAACTCGACCGCTTCTTCGTCGATCGCTTCCGGGGGATGCTGGAGGCGGGGCGCCGGGTCTATTTTTTTGCGCCCGACAACGAAGCATGGCGGTTCAAAAATCATATCGGACGTTTCTTTGACCTGAAAGACCACGGCCGCAGTCCGACCGAAGTCGAGCCGTGGATCTTCGTTGAGGTGTCAGCCGGCCTCAAGCGTTTCGGGCGGATCGGCGGCCGCTGGAACGCCACTTCGATGCAACTTTGGGAAATCACCGCCGTCCGCGACCTGGCGGACGAAACCGGGCGCGAAGTGGAGCTTCAGAACGACCGCAACGAACTGGTCCGGCAGCTTGGCGACGAGGATGGACGCTATTCCCAGCTGCTGTCCCGGCTGGAGGGGGTATGGGGTGAACTCGGCTATCTGCGCTGGAGCCGCGAACAGCGCCAGACAACCGGCAGGGCCGACAAAAAGCGTTGAATGGATCGATTCGTCCGCCCTTTTGCTGTTTTTTTCGTCTTCGGCATCGAATATATCGCCGGATCGGGCGTCAAAGTGAGAGAACTGTCATTCACATTCACATAAAGAGCCGATTTAAAAAGTATTTGCGGATGATGAAAAAATGATCGCCGATGGCCGACGCCGTCCGGCATTGAGCGGCTTTACCCTCGGCGGTAAAGCCCGAAAGGTCGGATAAGCCGGACACGGTGAGCGTTTTTCAGCG
>JBFWIO010000135.1:0-7738 GCA_050255955.1 Victivallaceae bacterium | reverse complement strand
TAATGATTGTACCGATGCGCAAAATCGTACTGGTGATGCCGGTTGCCGACCGTTCGTCGGCGGTGAGTGCGCTGCGTGAACTCGGCGTGGTTCACGTCGCCGCGGTCGAACTGCCGGAAAACGCCCGGCGCCTCCACCTCGCCACCGAGCTGGCCGAAATCGACCGGCTGGTGACTTTGCTCGAAAATCTTCCCGGCAAAGCGGAAAAAGTCGAAATTTCGACCAAAACCCATACCGGCGAAGCCCTTTTCCGGCTGATCCGCGACACCGTCGCCGATAATGTCAAAAACGACCGCCGGATCGACCAGCTCCAGCAAATCCGCTCCGAGCTTGCGGTCTGGGGCGACTTTGACGGCACCGCGTTTGAATCGCTGCGGGCCAGAGGGGTTCAGGTCTATTTGTGTGTGGCCGCGGTCAATGAATTCGCCCGTCAGCAGGAACTCGGCCGGGTCTGTCACGAACTTTCGCGCGACGGAAAGACCGTCCGGTTCGCGATCGTCTCGACCGAAAAACTCGCGCCGGAAACGATGCCGCTGGCCAAACTGCCGGACGAAATCTCCCTCTCCGCCGTGAACGCCGAACTCGACTGCTGCCGTCAGCGGCAGAGAGAACTCGAAGCCAAACTGCGGCAGCTCCGCAGCGAACTTCCGCACCTTCTCGCCCACAAACAGGAGCTCGAAGAAGCGCTGGAGTATCTGACCGTCCGCGATTCGCTGGAGGCGAAATTCGAGCAGTTGCTCTCGATCGGGGGCTTCGTCCCCGAAGAGGAACTTCCGAAAATCGCCGAACTGGCGCGCACCCAGGGCTGGGGCTTGATCGACCGCGAGGCCGATCCGGCACGTGAAGCGGTGCCGACATTGCTCAAGACGCCGCGCTGGGCGCACCTCATCGATCCCTTGATGAAGTTTCTTGCCATCACCCCGGGCTACGCGGAGCGTGACGTGAGCATTCCGGTTTTGTTCTTCTTCACCATCTTCTTCGGGATGCTGGTCGGCGACGCCGGATACGGGCTGATCTTTCTGATCGGCGCGACGGCGGCGTACGCCAAGCTTCACAAGAAGCGGCCGGAGTTGAAAACCGTGCTCGGGCTGTTGATTTTGCTCAATCTCTCGGCGGTGGTCTGGGGGGCGTTGACCGGGAACTACTTCGGCATGCAGCGCCCGGGTCTGCCGTGGCTGGCAAGTGACAAGGACAAGGATCTCAACGTCCAGCTGGTATGCTTCTCGCTGGCATTGATCCAGCTTTCGCTGGGCCGCTGTATTCAGGCTTTTTCCGGCAGCAGTTGGAAAAGTCTGGTCGGACATCTCGGCTGGATGCTGATTCTGATCGGCAATTTCATATTGGTCTACCGTCTTTTGCTCTGGCCCGGCGACTTCCCGGTCTGGATGTATATCTGCTACGGCGCCGGAATTCTTGCCGCCGCGGCCGGGGATATTGACTGGTCGGACGTCGGTTCGATTTTCGGTTTCCCGTTCAGCGTGGTGGGTAGTTTCGTCGATATCCTGAGCTATATACGTCTCTTCGCAGTCGGCATGGCGGGATTCTACCTTGCCCAGTGCTTCAACCAGATGGCGCTGCCGCTGATGGACAATCCGCTCGGGCTGGTCGCCGGACTGATCGTGCTGTGTTTCGGGCATTTGCTCAACATCGCCCTCGCGGCGATGGCGGTGCTGGTGCACGGCGTCCGACTCAATACGCTCGAGTTTTCAAACCACGTCGGTCTCCGCTGGGCGGGATTCACCTTCCGTCCGTTTGCCAAACGTAAAGAAATTCAACAAGCTGTCAAAAACTAACCTTGTGTAAGGAGATGTAAAAATGGAATCCACCGCTTTCACCCCCGAAAAAGTCAATGCCATCATGAACTCGCTTTCGCTCTGCGGCGGTTACGCCGCGGTGGCGTTGGCCTCGCTGGGTTCGACCATCGGCACCGGCCTCGCCGGCTGCGCCGCGGTCGGCGCCTGGAAACGCTGCTATGTGGCCAACAAACCGGCCCCCTTTCTGCTCACCGTATTCGCCGGTGCGCCGCTGTCGCAGACGATTTACGCAATGGTGCTGATGATGATTGTCAGGGGCAAAATGGATGCGGCCAATCCGCAGATGGTGTTTCACCTGATGCTCGGCGTTTTGGCCGGGGTGGCGTTCATGCTTTCGGCCGTCTTCCAGGGCAAAGCCGGCGCGGCTGCCTGCGATGCTTACGGAGAAACCGAAAAGGGCTTCGCCAACTTCCTGATGGTGCTCGGGATTATTGAAACCGTGGCGCTCTTTGTGCTGGTCTTCGCGATCATGATCCTCTGAGGTCTTTTTGAAGCGTTATCTCGTCGCCGAACCGCACGGCATGTGCGGCGGGGTCCGCCGGGCTCTGCAGAAACTCGAAGAGCTCGGCGGCGGGATTTTCGTCCTCAACGAGATCGTTCACAACAACTTCATCGTTTCCGAACTGCGATCACGGGGCGTTCGCTTCGTCAAGTCGCTCGAAGAAATTCCACCGGGTTCGACGGTGGTTTTCAGCGCCCACGGGGTTTCGCTGGCGGTTGAAGAAGAGGCCGCAAGGCGGCAGCTCCGGGTGATCGACGCAAGTTGTCCATTGGTCAAGTCGGTGCACCGCGCCGCCGCTCAGGCGGTGGCGGCGGGAGCACTGCCGATCCTGATCGGCCATGCCCGCCACCCCGAAGTGGAGGGCATTCTGGGCCAGGCCGCGCCGGGGGTGATCAAACTGGTCGAGAGTGCCGCCGACCTGGCCGGACTCCCGGAAGTTGCGCAAGACCGGCCGGTCCGGCTGATTTCACAGACCACGCTTGACGGCGAATTTGTGGCCTCGCTGACCGCGCTTCTCAAGCAGAAATATCCGCAGCTTGAAGACTGCGGCGGCATCTGCTTTGCCACGCGCGACCGCCAAAAAGCGGTCCGGGAGCTGGCGCAGCAGGTCGAACTGATGATCGTCCTGGGTTCGCCGGGAAGCTCCAACACCAATCGGCTCGGCGAAGTCGCCGCGGCATTCGCCCCGGTGCTCCGGCTGGACAAACCCGAAGAGCTTGATCCGGCCCGGCTGGCGGGGCTTCAACGCATCGGCGTCACCGCGGGTGCGAGCGTGCCGGACATTCTGACTGAAAAACTTTGTTCGATATTGGCCGAAAACGGTTTTCAAAACGGTTGACCGTCACGAAGGCGGGAGCCGGGAAAGAGAGGGTGTCGAATGAAACAGCAATCAGGAATCGTACTCTTGGGGGCGGCCATCGCGCTCGCCGCGCTCACCGGATGCCAATGCTGCTGGCGCTCGGAGGGCAAGGAGCGGCTTTCCAGCTCGGAAAACACGGCGCTACCCGAATCCGCCGCCGAAAAAATCCGGAGCGCAACGTTGGTCTATTCGGTGGTTACGGCGGCGCATCCTGAACTCAGCGTGACCGTCCGCTACCAGGCTCCGGACAAATACCGTTACGACTTCCGTACTGAAAGCGCCGCCGCCAGCGTCTGTCTTGACGGCGAACGGAGCTGGGCTTACAGCAGCGACCGGGGCGTGCTGTCGCTTTCGCCGGAGCGGATCGAGGAGCTTCGCAACGAAATCATGATCCTGCCTTTCCGGCGCAATTTCGACGCCCGCTTCACCAGCGTCAAAATGGCCGGGGAAACCAACCTCAACGGCGAGCCGTGCTGGATTCTCAGCTGCGACACCAACGACAAACTCACGGTGGATGAACCGGTCAAACTGTATATCTCCAAAAAGAGCGATCTCTTGATCCGGACGGAAAGCGTGATTGACGGCAAAATCCGCCAGACCGAGCTTTTCGATTACCGCGACTTCGACGGGGTCAAACTGGCGACCGCGATCTACGAAAGCGGCCCCCGCGGAGTGATCCGCACCAAGCTGGTTTCGGCACAATGGAATACTCCGATTCCGGCGGCTGTCTTCAATCCGCCGAAAGCGCTCGGCAAATAAACCGCAAAGGAGGATGAAGTCATGAAAGCGATTCTGTTCATCATTGCGGCATGTGCCTCGCTGAGCCTCAGTGCCGGGCCTTCCTACCTCAAACTTCCGGATGGCCGGATATTGCGCAATCCTTATTTGCTCGACCAGACCCCTTCGAGCGTAACCATCGGTCATGACGATGGCGCTTTGTCGGTGCCGCTCAAAGACCTCAGTTCGGAACTCCAGAAAGAGCTCGGCTACGATCCCGCGGCGGCTGCGGCCGAAGAAGCCCGGCTTCGTCAAGCCCGCAAAAGCGAAGCGGCATCCAACGCCAGAGCCCAGGCCGAAGTGCGGTCGATCGACAACGCCGCCAAAGTCATCGATAACGAGCAACAGCTCAACGCCCGGATTCAGGAACTTGAGAAACAACTTCGCGAAGCCCAGTCCAAAAGCAAAACCGCTGCCGCCGCCAAGCCGGACGAAGCGAAAACGGACAAGAAAACACCGACGGCAGCCCCGGCGGCGAGCGGTGAGTCATTCTCAAGCGTCTACGGCGATTCCCTCGGCTCCCGCTCGATTCATCGCTACAAAACCTGCCGCGAGCTCTGAAAAACACGTGCCGCGCGGCGCAATGGCTCTTGCCGTCAAACCGCGTCGGCGAGGGTGTCGCGAAGTGCTTTGAGGTGTTCGAGCTGATCGGCGGTGAAGTTCTCGCAGCCGACCCGGCAGGTGTCGCCGATCGGAACTCCGCACATTCGCAAATAGAGTTTGGCGGCGCGCGGGTATTTGAATTCGACATGACGCTGGATGAGATTGAAAAAGCGCTGCATCTTCTCCGCCTGTTCGGGCTTGGCGGCATGAATTTCGCACATTTTAGCCAGCTCAGCCGGATAGAAGTTGGCTGAAGTCCCGCTGTACCCCGCCGCCCCCGCCCGCAGAGAATCGAGCAAGGTGGTGAGGTTGGCGTTGTAGAGCTTGAGGCCGGTTCCGGCGCATTCGGCGAGTTTGGCACGGATTACATTTCGATCGCAGCAGGTGTCCTTGATAAAGGGCAGCCGGCCGCCGCCGATTCGGGCGAGTTCGCCGAGCGTCCGCGGTGAAATCAAGCGATGGTACGGCGCCGGGCACTCGTACAATCCGAGCCGGGTCTCGCCGGTCTTGTCCAGCAGCCGGACAAAGGCGGCTTTGAACGCTTCGTCGCCGGCCTCCGGCCCGACACTCTGGCAAGCGGGCACCACCACCGCATCGACCCCGGTATCGGCCATTTGCAGGATCGAATCGATCCGCTGGCGCTCGGTCCGTCCGATGCCGCCGCAGCCGATCACCGGCACCGTCCCCTCGACGTGGCGAACCGTAAAACGGGCCAATGCCAGCCGTTCTTCCGGCGTCAGGTGGTACAATTCGCTGCTGAGACAGACCGCGAAGAGGCCGGTGACGCGGTGGTCAAGATAATAGTCAAGCAACGCGCCGTAGCCCCGGAAGTCGATCGATCCGTCCGGATGAAAAGGAGTCAGCACCACTGGCCAGACTCCATCTGAAAAAGCTCTGAAACCCATTCCCGTTACCTCAATTTGTGAAAGTTTGTGTCATATCTATATTATCGGTCCGCCGGGACGTGAAAACAAGCCTGATCATTTGGCAATTCATTCCGCTGATTTTGCTTTTTCTTCATCACAATCCGTGGAAATGCAAAAAAATGTGAAATTATTGATTTTTTTTGCAAAATTACTTGCCCGTATTCATTTTTCGGGTTACATTGAAACAAAAAGCGATCAGGAAGGCAAGATGAACACAAGCGAGATCAAAGCGCGGATTTTGCCGCTGGCGGCGAAACTGCCGGAACCGAGAAACTACTTCTCCGGAGTCTCCGGGGGTGCGGTGGAGGAGCCGGACAACATCCTTTTTCTACGCCGCGACCCGGTCTACAAAATCGATCTCGCGGTCGATGCCGACAAGCTTTATCACAAGCGCTATGTGCTGACCGTCAACCTGGAAACCGAGGGACTGGTCTGCATCAATGAAAAGTCATTCCTGCTGCCGGCGGATTACGCCACGCTGGTCTTCCCCTACCAGTCGCATTACTACATGGTTGACCAGAACCGCTTCAACTGGCTGGTGATCACTTTTGAGCTCAATCGCCCCTGCGACACCGAGCTGATGTACCGGAGTTCAGGTCTGGAGGCGCGGCATTACGAACTTCTTGAGTGGATGCTCGAACTCTATACAGGACAACTTGAAGCCCCCTCCCCGCGCAGGGCGTTGCTGCTCCAGCACTATCTCGGCTGCCTCCTGATTGAGCTCCAACTTTCACCGAAAAGAGTCGATATCGAGCATCGCAAGGTCGCGGACAGCAGCCGGATCCGGATTTTTGAAGCGATCAACGGTTATATCTACCAGCAGCTCGGCGATCCCTCGCTGTCGGTCGATGAAATTGCCCGCAGGCACTTTGTTTCGAGCTCGTTCGTCTATTTGCTCTTCAACAATATGGTCGGCTGCAATCCGGGTGAATACATCCGGAGTCTGCGAATCAAGCAGGCGTTGAAGTTGCTGAATTCGGGGGAGTTGCTGGTTTCCGAAGTCGCCGACCAGATCGGCTTCTCGTCGTTGCCGATTTTCAGCCGCTGCTTCCGGCGCGAACTCGGGATGTCGCCTTCGGAGTATCAGCGGCGGCGCAATTTGCCTCCGGTCAGCGAAAAACCGGGCGAATGAAGCGATTCTCGACCCAGCCCTGCAAGTTGCCGTAGCGAACCAGCGAATAGTCGCTGCGGTGTTCGACGATGCTGAGTTCATGTCCCGCCGGAACTTCCCCCTCCAAATGCCCGGTCGGCCCCGGGAGCGACTTCAAGGGGGCGCCGCCGCCGAGAGCGAAGGCGCGGCCGGAGTGGTAACTTGTCGCAAGCTCACTCCACGCCAGCACCGCGCCCAACAGGAAAAGAGCAAAAAGCGCCGCGGTCAGAATCCGGCTCCGGATCGGCCCGAGCTTGCGCCGGAACGCCAGCGCGGCAAAAGCCAGCACCCAGGCCACCCCCGCAAACACCAGCCACTGCTCCGGACGCAACCGGTCGCGCAAATAAATACCAAGCTCCATCGGAGAATTGACCCGCCCGGTCTCCGGCAGCCCGAGCTGGTGGCGGGCAAGATTCAAATTCTCCAGCGCCGCCGAATCGGTCGGGACGAGCCGTCTGGCCTGTTCAAAGCGGACGATCGCTTCCGGGTAATTGTGCGCCATATAATTGGCACAACCGAGATTATAGTAGACGGCGGGATCGATCTCGCCGGCGATGAGGCACGCGTCGTAAATCTTGCAGGCACGGGCAAAATCGCCGGCGTCGTAGGCGGCGGCCCCGGCTTTGAGGTCGGCACCGGCATCCGTCCGGGGCACTTCGGCCGCGCCGAGGAAACTCATGGCGGCAAAGGCGAAGCCGATCACAAAGAGTTTTTTGAGTCCATTGATCAGCGCGGCGCGGGCGCTTTCGAGCTCCAGCGATTCGCCGCCGGGACGGTAGGCGTCTTCGCCCGAGCTCTGCATCGCCCGAACCAGTTCGGGGTCGTTGAGTTTCGAGCTGAGTTCCCCGGCGGTCGTTCCCGGCGGCAGGTCGAGGGCGTCGCAAACAAGTGGCGCGACTTCGCGGTGAACCGCGTCGCCAAGCTCGGCGCTGTTGCGCGCCAGCTTCAGCGCGGCGATGACGGCGGCGCGGCGTTTTCTGGCTGCCGCCAGCCGGAGGACGGCCGGATTGGCGGCGGCACGAAGCCGCCTGCGGATTGCCATTTCAATTCCCGCAAAAAACAGCGGCCCGGCGATCAGAAGCCACCAGAAAAGCCGGGTGTCATATT
>JBFWIO010000134.1:0-7797 GCA_050255955.1 Victivallaceae bacterium | reverse complement strand
GATATTCACCCCGGACCCCGGACGCCAAAACGGTCAACAGCAGCAAAGTCAATACCGAACGCAGTTTCATCGTTTGATCTCCTTGTTCCAGAATATAACCGTTAGAGGCGGAAAATCCATGATTTCCGGAACAAAAATAAAAAAATTCCAGAATCCGTGCTTGCTTTTGGCGCGTTTTCCACTACAGTTCTGGAAAACGTTTGATTCGAGGAGTATCAACATGTCGAGCCACCCGATCACCGCCTTTCTCGCCGGAGAGACCGCCGCACGCACGCCCTTTATGCCGATTCTGATGCGGTTCTGCGCCCAATACACCAAGACGCCCTACCGCGACTTCATCCTCGACCCCGAGGCGCATTGCCGCAGCAACATCGAGTGCGCCCGCGCCTTTGGCTCCGACTGGGTCAATGTGATGAGCGACCCCTACGGCGAACTCGAAGCCTACGGCGCGCACATCGAGTACCCGGAAAATTCGCTGCCGCTCGACAAAGTGATTCTCTTTGACACCCTCGAATCGCTGGCGAAACTGGAGTCTATCGATTTTGTCGGCAACCGCCGGATTCAGGGACGGCTCCGCGAGCTTGAAATTTTCCGCCGCGAACTCGGCGACAGCACCGCGATCTGCGGCTGGGTCGAGGGCCCGCTCGCCGAATACTGCGACCTGCGGAGCATGGGCAACGCCTTTCTCGACCTCTACGACGACCCCGCCACGGTCAAAAAGACGCTGCAAACGCTCTACCGCAACGCCGAGCGCTTCATCACGCTCCAGGTCGAGGCGGGAGCGAATATGATCGGGATCGGCGACGCCGCCTGTTCGCAGCTCGGCGAGGAGCTCTACCGCGAATTCGCCTGGGAGCTCGAATGCCGGCTGGTCGAGCACATCCACCGACTCGGCGCGCTGGCCAAACTCCACATCTGCGGCAACACCAGTGCGATCCTCCCCGGCATGATCGCCACCGGAGCCGACATCATCGACGTCGATCATCTGGTAAGCTCAATGACCGCCTTTGCCCCGCTCCTGAGGAAACATCAGGCGCTCTGCGGCAACCTCGACCCGGTTTCGGTGGTTCAGAACGGCGATCCCGCCACCATCGAGCGCCTCGGCCGCGAACTCCTCGGTGCCCTCCCCGGCAAACTGATCCTGTCGGCGGGCTGCGAAGTCACCCCCGGCACCGCGGCGGCCAATCTCCACGCCCTTTCACGCGCCTGCACCAAAGCGTAAATAATTTGACGCCACCGTCTTGTTTTTTGCCGTCAAGAGGTGTAGATTACGCTATTTACGGGGAGTTGAATCACGATGAAAAAAGTTTTGCTTACGGCCGATTTCGCGGTGATCGGCGGCGGGATTTCCGGGATGTGCGCGGCCATCGCCGCCGCGCGGGCGGGGGCCAAAGTGGTGCTGATGCACGACCGTCCGGTGCTGGGCGGCAATGCGTCAAGCGAAATAAGATTGTGGATCTGCGGCGCGCACGGCGACCACTTGCGCGAAACCGGCATCGTCGAAGAGTTCATTCTGGAAAACCAGTACCGCAATCCCGAGGGCAACTATTCGCTCTGGGACTCGGTCCTCTACAGCGCGATCCGGCGGGAGAAGAATATCACCTTGCTCCTCAACACCGCCTGTCTCGAAGCGGCGATGGACGGCGACAGAATCGCTTCGGTCACCGGTTACCAGTCGGCGGCGCAGACGTTTTTTACGGTAAGCGCCCCCCTCTTTGCCGACTGTTCCGGCGACAGCGTGCTCGCGCCCCTCACCGGGGCCGAGTTCCGCCAGGGCCGCGAAGCGCGCGGTGAATTCGACGAAAGCATCGCGCCGGAAGAAGCCGACCTCAAAACGATGGGGATGAGTTGCCTCCTCCAGGCTCGCGAAACCACCGAACCGCACGATTTCATCGCCCCGGAGTGGGCCAATCATTACGAAAACGACGAAGCCTTCACGCTCCGCTCGCCCCAGCTGGAAACCTGGCAAAATTTCTGGTGGATCGAGCTTGGCGGCACCGGCGACGCGATCCACGACGTCGATCACTGCCGCGACGAACTCCAGAAAATCGCCTTCGGCGTCTGGGACTATCTCAAAAACCACCCCGCCAACCGCGCCAAATACCGCAACTGGGAGCTGGAATGGGTCGGCGCCCTCCCCGGCAAACGCGAAAGCCGCCGCTACGTCGGCGATGTGATCATGAACCAGAACGACGTCGCGCGCGGCGGCGACTTCCCGGACACCGTGGCCTACGGCGGCTGGACCATGGACGACCATCATCCGGAGGGCTTCCATTATCCCGGCAAGCCGACCATTTTCCACCCTGCCCCATCGCCCTACGGCATTCCGTACCGCTCGCTTTACTCCAAAAACATCGCCAATCTGATGTTCGCGGGCCGCAACATCAGCGTGACCCATTCGGCGCTGAGTTCGACCCGGGTGATGGCGACCTGCGGCTTGCTCGGCGAAGCGGTCGGTACGGCGGCGGGATTGATCAAAAAATACGGTTGCAGTCCGCGCGACATTTACACGTCGCACCTCGACGAGCTCCAGCAGAATCTGATGAAGCACGACCTCTACCTCCCGCGCTTGCGCTACCGCGTTCCGGCCTGGACCGCGGCGGCCGAATTGCGCGCGAGTTCCGGCAACCCCGCCGGTTTGCGCGCCGGGGTCAACCGGGTGATCGATGGCCGGGACCTCGCCTGGCGGACAGAGCTTGGCGGCAGCGTCGAATACCGCTGGGACAAGCCGACTTTCGTGCCTGAGAGCCGGATCATTTTCGACAGTGATCTCGCGCGCCGGGTGCTCAATATTGTCGCCATGCGCTTCCTCGACACCCCGCGCTACCGGCTGCCGGAGTCGCTGGTCAAGAAATTCCGGCTGGAGAGCTGCGACGCGGCGGGGGTCTGGAGCGAAGTCGCGACCATCGACGACAACTTCCGGCGTCTTGCATTGATCCCGATCGGCAAGGAAGTCACCGCGCTCCGGCTCACCGTGCTGGAGAGCTGGGGCTGCGATAAAGTCAAAATCTTCGCCTGGGATTGAAATAATCATGAACTCCCGCGAACGCTTCGTAGCCGCGATCAGAAATCAGGTGCCCGACCGGGTTCCGGTCGCGCCGGACATTTCCAACTACGTACCGGCCAAATCGACCGGGCTGCCGTTCTGGGACATCTATTTTTTCAACCAGGTTCCGCTCTGGCGGGCTTATCTCGCGATGGTTGATCAATTCGGTTTCGACGCGTGGAACGCCTCAAGCTACGGCGTCGGCGGCACGCCGGTCAACCCGGATTATACCGAAAAAGTGAGCTACGACTACCGCTCCGGCGACAACGCGATGGTCAAGACCACGGTCTGGCACACTCCTGACGGCGACCTCACCGGGAAGTCTCTGTGCTTTCGCGGCGACCCGCCCTCGCCGGTGGAGAAACCGATCAGGGATATCGTCCGCGATTTCCCCAAGTACCGGCACCTGATCGCGGGCGAAATGAAGTTCGATTTCACCGAAGCCTTTGCCGTCCGCGCTGAATATGAGAAACGCGAAATGGCGTTTGGCTTAAACATCGGCTATCCGGGGTTCCACAATTTCGCCGGAGTGCTGGCAGGCGGGCTTACCGACCTTGTTTACGCCGAGGCGGACACGCCGGAAATCCTTGAGGAATGGGCGGAAATCATTCATCATCAGTGTATCGCCCAGCTACAGGCGACGCTCTCGACCATTCCGGTTGATTACATGCTGCTCGGCGGCTCCGGCACCTTGACGTTGTCCTCGCCGGAGATGGTGCGAAAATACGCGCTGCCGACGCTCCGCGAAATGACCCGGCTCTGCCGTGAAGCCGGAGTGCCGACAATGCTTCACAGTTGCGGCAAATCGCTGGCGCTGCTGGAGATACTCGCCGAAGAGACCGAGCTTGACTGCATCAATCCGCTGGAAATCCCGCCGATGGGCGACGTGATTCTCGCCGATGTCAAAGCAAGATACGGCAAGCGCCTCGCCCTGATGGGAAATTTGCACACCACCAATGTGATGCTCAAGGGCTCCGCCGCCGAAGTCACCGCCGCCGCCAGACGGGCGATGGCCGACGCCGGAGCGGGCGGCGGCTTCATCCTCTCGACCGGCGACCAGTGCGGGCCGGAAACGCCTGACGAGAATCTCTTTGCCATCGTCGAAGCGGCCAAACAATTCGGGGTTTACGATGCCGCCGGACAGCTGCCGCAATGCGGCGCGTGAGCTCGGGTTCGCCGCTTTCTTGAGCCGCTCCGCAAGTTCCGGACGGGTCAATAAATTACAACTATTTTTTTGATTTTTTTTGACTTTTCGGCGTTCTGGCGCTATAGTATGACTGAATACCAACCCAAACTCAGGAGAGAAGAAAATGGCTGCTAAAGTTGATAGCTCGAAGTGCGTCGGTTGCGAAGCCTGCGTCGGTGCCTGCCCGGTCAGCGCGATTGAAATGAAAGACGGCGTTGCCGTCATCAAGGAATCCGATTGCATCGATTGCGGCGCCTGCGTCGGCGAGTGCCCGAGCGAAGCGATCAGCCTCTAAGCTGAAAAGCTCCGTAAAAAAGCCGGGCATTGCCCGGCTTTTTTTGTGCCCGGATTGGGAACGGGATCGAGAGAGAGGGAGGGAAAAGTGATCGGAAAATTCGTCAAAGCAGCGCTCCGTTCGCCGACTTTGTACCTCGCGCTCGTCTGGGCGCTCATCGCTTTCGTGCTGTGGCCGCTGGCCGACAATCCGGGGTCTTTGTACGGTTATCTTTCCCCAAAGTTGTATGACCGCTGGGAGGATTTCACCGCCTTCGGGTTTGAATATTGGATTCGTCTCCTCTGCTTCGCCGGGATAGCGACGTCGGCGACGCTGGCGGTGCGGGCCTTCTTGAGACCGCATTCATGGATCAAAATCGGCAGTTTTCCGGTTTATTTGTTTTTGCTCTTCGCTTTTCTCCTCGTCTTCCTCCCCGGCACCGGCCGGGCGCGGGAAAAGGCCAAACGAATCAATTGCTTTTCCAATATGAAGGCAATCTGCATGACCATCGGACAGTATGCCAAAGATTACGAAGGATTTATGCCGCCCGACCTTCAGACCCTGAAGAAGACCGACTACCTGGCCTATGAAGAAGTCTACCGCTGCCCGAGCCGGAGCCGCCCCAATCCCGAATTTTCCGACTATCTCTATTACGGCGCGGGCCGGCGGAGTGACGAAAAATCGCCCTATCCCCTCCTCGAAGACCGCCCCGGCAACCATCCCCGAGGCTATCGCAATGTGATCTTTTCCGACGGCACGATAAAGCCCATAGACGCGGAAAGTTCGGAAAAATAGTGGAAGTTGAATGCCGGACTCCCCTCCTCCGTGCCTCCGTGCCTCCGTGCGAAACATTCTCCCGGTATCCCCCGAGCCGAGAGAGCGTCAGCGACCGGCTCGATATCCCGAGGCCGACGGTCGGCCTGCTTCGCTCGATGTCGTTCGCCGGTCACTTCGTGACGCGGCTGCCGACCTCGCTCTCGCAGTGTGGTGCGGGCTCCGCCCGCGTTAGGGGGAGCGCTTCGCTTAGCTTCGCTCACTATAGAGTGAGCGACCAGCGCTTTTCGCGCGCTGGACTGCGACTCCGTACGACGGAGGGCGGGGTTGGCGCTTCGCGCTTTTTTTATTTTTTTTATTTTTTAGAACGTCAGGTACTGCAGGGCTTTGCGCAGGAGACCCTCGCAGGTCTCATCCGCCGCCCCCGCCACCTTCCCCAACGCCTTGTCAATCGCATCACGCTTGTATCCCAAACTCTCCAACGCCATCGCCGCATCCCGCACCGCTTCACTGCGCACCGCAGCCACCCCCGCACCACCCGGCAACATAAACGCCGACAACTTCCCCTTTAGCTCCACCACCAGCCGCTCCGCCGTCCGCTTGCCAATCCCACTGATCCGACTCAGCAACTTCAAGTCCCCAGACTCTATCGCATTACTGAAATTCCCCACCGGCATCGCCGAAAGAATGTTCAACCCCAACTTCCCCCCCACCCCCGAAACATTCGTCACCACCCGGAACAACGCCCTTTCCTCAGACGTCGCAAAGCCGAACAGCACAATCGCATCCTCTCGCACCTGCGTATGAATCCACAACGTCACCGCCCCCCCCGGATGCGGCAGCTTTTCAAATGTCGAGAGCGGAATCAATACCTCATACCCAACCCCGCCCGCGTCGATCACGCATTCGGCAAAGGTCGCCTCCACCAACTCCCCGCGCAATCTTCCAATCATCGTCACACCTCTTCCGGTATAATGTCCAGCGAAATATCCGCCGATTTCACCGAGTGCGTCAACGCCCCCGCCGACACAAAGTCCACTCCAAGCTTGCCGATCCGCGGCAAGCGCTCGATGGTAATCCCCCCCGAAGCCTCCAGCCGCGAACGTCCGGCGTTGATCTTGACCGCTTCGGCCATGGTTTCGTCGCTCATGTTGTCGAGCAGAATATAATCCGCCCCCGCCGCCGCCGCTTCGCGGACTTCGTCAAGGCTGTCGGCTTCGACTTCGACTTCCAGCTCAGGATAAGCATGACGGACGCGGTTCACCGAGCGGGTGATGCCGTTCGGCCCCTCCATCGCCGCGAGTTCGCGGTGGTTGTCCTTGATCATCGCGCGGTCAAAAAGGCCGATGCGGTGATTGGTCGCACCGCCGACCGCGACCGCGTATTTTTCGAGATTGCGGTAGCCCGGCGTGGTTTTGCGAGTGTCGAGCGCGACGGTCGGACTGCCGGCCAGGGCCGCCGCGTAGCGCGCGGCCATGGTCGCCACCCCAGAGAGGCGCTGGATAAAGTTGAGTGAAGTTCGTTCCGCAGTCAGCAATGCCCGGGCGGGGCCGGTGACTTCGGCGATCACTTCGCCTTTGGCGCAGACGCTGCCGTCGGGTTTGAGGACGCGATACTGGCAGGCGGGATCGAGTTTGGTGAAGACGCGGGCGGCGACTTCCTGACCGGCGACGACCATGCCGGGTTCTTTGCAGCGAAGGACCGCTTTGGCGCGGGTTTCGGCGGGGATGATGGCAAGCGTGGTGACGTCGCCGGCGTCGCCGAGGTCTTCGGCGAGGGCGAGGTCGATCAAGAGATCGACGCGTTTCCAATCGATTTCGGGTATCGTTCTCATATCGGTTCAGTTCTCCTGTTGTGATGCATGTATCCAAGTACCCCGGTCAAGGGCCGCGCCCGAAGCTACCGTCAAGGTACCCCGGTCAAGGGCCGCGCCCGAAGCTAACGTCAAGGTACCCCGGTCAAGGGCCGCGCCCGAAGCTACCGTCAAGGTACCCCGGTCAAGGGCCGCGCCCGAAGCTAACGTCAAAGTACCCCGGTCAAGGGCCGCGCCCTTGCGCAGAGTCAAGAGGGCGCGGAGCCCTCTTGTGGAGTGTGAGGTGAAACCTCACCGTTCCCGCCCCGGGCGAAGCCCCAGCTCAAGTAGGCGGAACAGAGTTCCGCCGCTGAGCCCGGCCCGAGCGACGCGGCGAATGCCGCGGAGCGACCGGCCGCGCCAGCGCCCACCCTCGATACGCTATCCCAAAAATCTCTCCCCCCGAGCCGAGAGAGCGCCAGCGACCGGCTCGCTATCCCGAGGCCGACGGTCGGCCCTCCGTGCCTCCGTGCGAAACCTTCTCCCATATCCACCCCGGCCTGCTTCGCTCGATGTCGTTCGCCGGTCACTTCGTGACACAGCTGCCGACCTCGCTCCCGCAGTGTGGCGTCGGCTCCGCCGACCTCGGGGGGAGCGCTTCGCTTAGCTTCGCTCCGGTGGAGCCGGAGCGACCAGCGCTTTTCGCGCGCTGGACTGCGACTCCG
>JBFWIO010000133.1:0-7858 GCA_050255955.1 Victivallaceae bacterium | reverse complement strand
CGAACACCTGCCCCTGTAATCCTCCCCGCGCACCACCCCAACCGCGCACGGGGGAGAGAGCAAAAATTTTGAGGAAATTTTTTCTCCCTCCCCCGAACCCCCACCTTCTTTTCAAACCTTTTTATGTTCAACGCGGCGACTTTTTGACGATGTCAAAAAGTCGCCGCGTAGAGCTTAAAAGTTGTTGTAAAAGATGAGGGGGTTCGGGGGAGAAGAAAGAAACTTTTTTCAAAAAGTTTTGTCTTCTCCCCCGTGCGCGTTTGGGGTTGTGCGCGGGGAGGGTTTATTGGGACCAGGTTTTGGTGTTGAGGGTTTCGAGGGCTTGGTTGAGGGTTTTCATGGTGTTGGGGTCGCAGGGTTGGTTGTTGGCGGCTTTGAGCAGGAGTTCGCCTTGTTGGCGGCAGATTTCGTCGTGGGCGGGGAAGTAGTTTTCGAGCAGGAAGTATGTATATTTGGCTTGGCGCCAGGGGCCGAGGACGATGGGGTTTTTGGGGTCGAGGTTATGTACGGTGACGGAGTTGCCGGATTTGACGGCTTCGGCGATGGCTTTGAGTGAGAGTTCTTTGGTAAAGGCGACGGTGTGGGTTTTGCCGAAATTGGGGCTGGTGGCGTCGTGGGAGTCGCTGACGCCGACGAAGCGGAAGTTTTTGCCTTCGCGGGCTTTGTCGAGGATTTTATCGACGGTGAGGAAGAATCGGGTGTATTCGGGGCCGTTGGGCATTTCGAGGGCGTCGAATTCGCCGAGGTCGAGCATGGCGTCGGTGTAGCGCGGGGGGCCGTTGAAGCGGACGTTGCTTTTCCAGTAGGGGTGGCAGAAGATCACCAGTTCGGCGCCGTTCTGGCGGGCGATGCGGTAGAGGACTTGGGCGGAGGCGACGTGTTTGCGTTCGAAGTCGGTGAGGTTTCGTCCGGCGAGTTCTTTTTCGGCGGCGGCGACTTGTTTGTCGTATTCACTGCGATTGGCATCGACCCACTCGTTGACTCCTTTGGTGAGGCCAAAGGCAACGCTGTGGACAACGTTCTGGTCGGAGTGGAATTCCTGGCCGCGGCAGGTGAGGTACGGCAGCTCAAAGGGGGCCAACGCGGCGACCATTTTTTCCGAGCCCTCGAGTTTGCGGTGGTCGGCAAGGGCGAAGAAATCGAGTCCGACCCGGCGGCCGTGGGCGCCGACGGCGAATGGCGTGAATTTGCCGTCGGAAACCTGGCTGTGGGCGTGGAAATCGCCCTTGCGGGGGCGGAGGGCGAAGAGGTCGGGGTCGAGCGAGATGAAGGCAACGGAGAAAATGATGTCGTCCTTGGCTTTGGGCTTGGCTTTTTTGTCGGCCGGGATGGCGAGTTGGATGGTGCGTTCGGCTTCGCCCGCGACCGGGAGTTTGAGCCGGATTTGGCCGTTCTCGATGTTGAGCGGGAGTTTGAAGAAGTCGCTGTTGCGCGCCGCCACCGTACCGTCGGGGAAGGTGCGGTCGTCGGAGACGATCCGGAGCACCGCGCGTTGATCGACCCGTTTGAGCTCGTCTGGGGTCAACGTGATCACAAATTCGGTTTCGCCCTGTGCGGTGGAAACGATTTTGGGGGTAATTTCCGCCCCCGGCAGCGCCGCGGCAAGCAGCCCGGCGCCCAGCAGCAACCAAGTTTTCAGCATCATTTTCTCCATTGAATATCCGATTTAGAACTTGTCGTAAAATACACCTTTGAGCGAGTAAGGCAAGGCCGGGTCGGCTTCACCCGTGATCATTTGGCGTTTTTTTCGGAACAACCCGCCGTCGTCCATCGCGCAGTTTACCGATATCATGAAATCAGGCCGGGGAAGGAGAAATAAAAAAAACCGTCAAGCGTGCGCTTGACGGCTAATTTGCCAAAAATGGCATCCCCACGGGGATTCGAACCCCGGTTGCCGGGATGAAAACCCGGTGTCCTAGGCCTCTAGACGATAGGGACGTCAGAAACATGTCACCTAATATAGAGGACGAACTCAAAAATACAAATCGCAATCACGTTTTTTCGGCATTTTTTTCGGATTTTTTGCAACAAAACAGCTTTCGGTGACGTTTTTTCTTTTGAAAAAGGGAGAAAAGGTGGTATTGTGAGTAGCGGGTGATTTTCCCCCGGAACCGGTATCGCCGTATCATTCAGAAACCACACAGGAGGCAATATGGACCGCCGTGAATTCATCAAAAGCACCGCCCTGGCCGGAGCGGCCCTCGCCGTCTTGAGCAAGCTCCCCGCCGCCGAAGCCGGAAAAGACGCCAAAGCCGGCGCCAAAGTCGACCTGGTAGCCGTCGCCGGCGGCGAACCCGCCGAGATGCTCAAGGCCGCGCTGGCCGAACTCGGCGGCATCGAAGCCTTTGTCAAACCCGGCCAGACCGTGGTGATCAAGCCCAACATCGGCTGGAACCAGCCGCCGGAAATGGCCGCCAACACCAATCCCGACCTGATCGCCGCATTGGTCACCGAATGCAAAAAGGCGGGAGCCTCAAAAGTCACCATTTTTGACTACACCTGCGACAAGGACTGGAAAAAAGTCTACGAAACCAGCGGCATGCGCGCCGCCGCCGAAAAGAGCGGGGCCGAACTGGTCACCGGCAACCTCAAAGCCGACTACCGCGACGTCGACATCCCAAAGGGTGTTGTGCTCAAAAAAGGCCAGATGCACCGCCTCATTCTCGACAGCGACGTCTTCATCAACGTTCCGGTGCTCAAGAATCACGGCGGAGCCAAACTCACCGCCTCCATGAAGAACCTGATGGGCATCGTCTATGACCGCGGCGCGTTCCACAAAATCGGCCTCCAGCAGGCGATCGCCGACTGGTGCACCGTCCGGCAGCCCGACCTCAACATCATCGACGCCTACCGCGCCATGCAGACCGGCGGCCCGCGCGGCAACGCTTCGTCGAAAATTCTCCCGCTCAAAGCCCTGCTGGCCTCCCGGCAAATGGTGCCGCTCGACGTCGCCGGAGCCAAAATGATCGGCGTCGACGTCAACGCCGCAAGCCATATCGAAGCGGGTGAAAAGCACGGCCTCGGCTGCGCCGATTTGACCAAACTCAATATCAAACGGATCAAGCTCGGATGAAGAGTTTCCGCCGCCTCCGGTTTTTCCGCATCGTTGTCGCCGCCGCAGTCCTGATCGCTTTCGGCATTCTATTCACCGACAAGCTTGCGATGCCGCTTCCGCTCGCGCGCGGGCAGTTCCTGCCGGAGCTTCTGACCCTCTTCGCGCGGGTGACGGCGGCGGCGGCGATCGCGATCGCGGTGCTGGCGCTGCTGAGCTTGCTCCTCGGCCGGGTCTACTGCTCGTTCCTCTGTCCGCTCGGGATCCTGCAGGACTTCGCGGGCTTCCTCGGCAACTTATTCAAGCGCAAAAAGTTCCATTTCAGCCATGACCGAAAAGCGCTCCGTTATGGAACGCTCCTTTTCGTAATCGCCGCCGCGCTCTACGGCTGGATCTTGCCCTTGGCGGCGGTCGATCCTTTCGCATTCTTCGGGCGCATCGGCAACAGCCTGATCCGGCCCGCCGCGGTTTGGGTCAATCACTACTGCTGGGAGAAACTTCGCTGGAACATCACCCCGCTCGAATACCATCCGGTCGAGATGAGCGCCGTGTGGATCGCCGCGGCGACCTTGCTCTTGCTGTTGATCGCGGTACTCTGGCGCGGGCGGATTTTCTGCAACACCCTCTGTCCGACCGGGGCCTTGCTCGGCTTGCTCGCCGCGCACTCCCCCCGGCGGCTCCGAATCTCCCCCGAAAAGTGCCGCAAATGCCGCAAATGCATCGCGGTGTGCAAAAGCTCGTGCATCAGCGACGGCGATCAAATCCGCATCGATAACGAACGCTGCGTGAGTTGTTTCAACTGCGGTGCGGCCTGTCCTTTTGACGCGATCACTTTCGGCAAAGAACCGGCTTCGGAAGCGCCGGTTTCGGCCGAACGGCGCGACTTCATCATCGGCGGCGCGACGGCGGCGATCGCCGGGATCGGCGCCGGTTTGCTCCGCCGCCGCCAGGGTGCGCCGAACCCGATGCCGGTGATGCCTCCCGGCGCGGATAATTTCGCCGACTTCAGTGCCAAATGCACCGCCTGCGGGCTCTGCATCGCCAACTGTCCGGGAAAAACGCTCAAGAGCGCCGGGTTTGAATACGGCCTCTCCGGGATCGGCCAGCCGCGCCTCGAATTCTCGATCGGCAAGTGCGAATACGAATGCACCCGCTGTTCCAATATCTGTCCCAACGGCGCATTGATCCCGCAGCAATTGGAGGCGAAACAGCACCTCCGGGTCGGGATGGTCGAATTTTATCGCGAGCGCTGCGTGGTGGTGATTGACGACGAGGATTGCGGAGCCTGTGCCGAACACTGTCCGACCGGCGCGCTCCAGATGGTGCCGTACAAAGGCACGCTGACCGTGCCCAAGGTGATCCCCGAGCTCTGCATCGGCTGCGGCAGCTGCGAATACATCTGCCCCGCCCGGCCCAAAGCGATGCTGATTCACGGCCTCGCCAAACAGGAAAAAGCCGCCGCCACGCTCGACATGCTCAAGCCCGCCGTCGATCAGCCGAAGTCAAAAACCGCCCCGGCGGGGGATTTCCCGTTCTGATTATTTGCCCTGAAGCTCTTTGAAGCTGAGCGGTTTGAAAGTCTTCTTCTCCGCTTCGCGCCGGGCCGGATCGACCGCGAAATATTTCCAGCGGTTAAAGGCGAAGTCGTGCGGCCGGTAGTTCTCAAGCCAGCGGTATTTGAGCTGGTAAGCGATCGGCATGCCCTCAAAAATCCACGGGGTGCGGGCGATCACATGACGCGCCATTTCGGCATAGCGCGCAGTCCGCTCCGGCCCGTCCGGCAAGTCGAGCGAAGCGCGGTACATCCGGTCGAACTCGGGGTCGCTGAAATTCGCCCGGTTGCACCCGCCGAGGTTGCCGCTGTAAAAAAGCTGCAAAAAGTTCTCCGCGTCGGGATAATCCCCCACCCACGAGTAGCGGAACAACTGCGTTTTGCCCTGCCGCAGTTTGTCGATGAAACGCGGGGTGCTGTTGAGCACATTGACCATCCGGATGCCGAGCTTGGCCAGGTCCGCCGCCATCAGCTCGCCCAACTGGCGCTGCGCCGCCGTGTTGTTGCCCTGGTCGAACGTCAGCTCCAAAGGCTCTCCGGTCGCCGGATCGATGCCGCCGGGATAACCGGCTTCGGCGAGAAGTTTCTTCGCTTTTTCGAGGTCATTGGCCTGATACGGATTCTTCAAATCGGGATCGAAGCCCGCCACCCCCGGCGGGATCGGCCCCTCGACCGCGATCAGCAGCGAATTGGCATGCTGAATCCGCCGCCGGACGTCGAACACCAGCGCGATCGCCTGCCGCAATTTCTCGTTGCGCAACACCGGGTCGGCACAGTTGAAACCGATGTAACGGATTTCAAATTCCGGCGCCTTGATCAATTCAAGCTTGCGGTCGGCCAGCGCCGGAGCGATCCGGTCGCCCCCCGCCGCCAGGTCAAGATTGTCCTTGTCAAGCACGCTCGCATCAAGTTCCCCCTGCAAAAACAACAGCCACGCCGAAAACGGCTGGCGGATCTGGTAACAGTTGATGCCGTCCGCCAACGGCAACTTCTTCCTCCGGTCGGCCGGATTCTCGGCCCCGGCAAAATACTGCTCCCGATAATTCGGATTGCGCTCCAGCGCAAGTTTGTAGTCGCGTATCCACTCCCGCAGCCGGAACGGCCCCGAACCCACCGGATGTTCACCCAATAATTCACCGTATTTCGCCACCGCCTCGCGCGGCACCACCGCACAATTCGGCATCGCCAGCAAATAGAGGAAACGCGGGTCCTTGCGGGTCAGGGTAATCACCAGCTCGCGGTCATTGACCGCCCGCAACCCCGGAACCTCGCGATCGTAAATATCAAGATTCCCCGGCGCAGCAGTCTCAGTCTCCTTGCGAAACTCATCCAGCCCCGCCACCTTGCCACGCACCATCCAGTACGCCGGACTGTGCAAACGCACATCCGCCAGACGCTTCAACGAAAAAACCACATCCGCCGCCGTCACCTTGCGCCCCACCCCACCCGCAAAACATCCGTCGTCAGCAAAATACAAATCATCCCGCAACCGGAACCGATACTCCAACCCATCCCCGCTAACCTCCGGCATCGCCGCCAACATCGACGGCGCCAGCCGATACGGCCGATCCAAATACTCATACTCCAACAGCGTATCATAAAACGCCGCCACCATATTCCGACTCGCCAAATCATCCGCCAACGCCGGGTCCAACGTCTTCACCCGCCCCCCAGCCGCCAAATTCACCACCTTCCCCCCCGCCACCTTCCCACATCCCCCGATCATCATCAACAGACAAAACACGCCCGCTCCGACGGTGGAGAAGACAAAACTTTTTAAAAAAAGTTTCTTTCTTCTCCCCCGACCCCCCTCATCTTTTACAAAAACTTTTGCGTCCGGCTTTTTCATTTTTGCGTTGCAAAAATGAAAAAGCCGAATCCAAAAAGGTTTGAAAAAGTGAGAGGGGGTTCGGGGGAGAGAGAAAAAAATTTCCTTAAAATTTTTTTCTTTCTCCTCCGCCGGAGTGGGTGTGTTTTGTCTGTTGGTTATGATTGTGGGCATGGGGGGTAGGTGGTGGGGGTGAAGGAGTTGCGGATGATGGTGCGGGCGGTGGCGAGGTTGGGGATGGTTTGGTTGGTGATGGCTTGTCCGAGGAGGTTGCCGATGGCGGTGGCTTCGGTGGGGCCGGCGGTGACGAGGCGTCGGCTTGTATCGGCGGTGAGTTGCATCAGGAGGGAGTCTTTGGTACCGCCGCCGACGAGGTGGATGTGTGGGAGTTTGCGGTTCAGGATGGTTTCGAGTTTGTCGAAGTATTCGGCGAAAGAGGTTGCCAATGAATCGTAGATGGTGCGGAGCAGTGTATTATCGTCGGGGATGGTGCCCTGGCCGGTTTTTTCGCAGTAGGCTTTGATGCGTGCGGGCATATCGCCGGGGGCGAGGAAGTCGGGGTCGGCGGGGTTGATGCGGAATTTGCCGGAGGGAGCGGCGAGGGCCATTTTCTCCATATCGGCGAAGGAGAGATTGCGACCGGATTCGTTCCAGTGGCGGCGGGTTTCCTGGAGGAGCCAGCTACCCATGATGTTGGTGAGGAAGCGGATTTTGCCGTTGAGGCCGCCTTCGTTGGTGAAGGGGACTTTTTCGGTTTCGGGGGTAATCACGGGTTGTGAAAGTTCGGCGCCGAGGAGGGCCCAGGTGCCGCAGCTGATGTAGGCGAATTCTTCGGGGGAGGCGGCGGGGACGGCGGCGACGGCGCTGGCGGTGTCGTGGGAGCCGATTTTGCAGATAGGAATGGGGTTGCAGCCGAGTTCGCGGCAGATTTTTTCATCGAGAAAGCCGGCGGCGGTGCAAGGTGCGACGACGGTGGGGAAGATATCGCGCGGGAAGCCGAGAAAGTCGATCAGTTCAAAATCCCATTCGCGGGAGAAGGGGTTGAGTAAATTGGTGGTGGAGGCCATGGTATATTCGGCGGTGGGGGCGGCGCCGAAGGCGAACATCAGGGCGTCGGGAATGGGGAGCAGGAAAGCGTTATCGAAGTCTTCCGGGTGTTCTTTTTGGTGGGCGGCGAGTTGGTAGAGGGTATTGAGTTGCATGTACTGGATGCCGGTGCGTGCATAGAGTACGTTTTGGGGAATTTTTACCCAGACTTCTACGCTGATATGGTCGGTGCGGAGGTCGCGGTAGTGGTAGTGGAGACGTTTGAGTTGGCGACTGGTGCGGTCGAAGAGAGCGTAATCGACGCCCCAGGTATCGAGGGCGATGGAGGTGATGGCGGGTTCAACGGCGAGGGCTTTGCGGAGGCCGGTTTTGATTTCGT
>JBFWIO010000132.1:0-7956 GCA_050255955.1 Victivallaceae bacterium | reverse complement strand
GCCGGATCAGCGCCGCTTCATCCTCGACAACTGCCGTTCGGGGAGCATGAAATGCAATCCGGTCGCTTTCTCCGACGCCGACCTCGAAGCAATCATTGAGGTGGTCTTCCGATGAAAAAAATTCTGGTAATCGGCCCCAATCCGGCCTGGCAAAAAGTTTTGATGTTCGAGAACTTCCTCCCCGGCAAAATCAACCGGGCCCGGGAACGGATCTATTTCGCCTCCGGCAAAGCGATCAATTTCTGCCGCGCGTTGCGCTGCCACCGCCCGGAGCAGGACTGCCGTCTGTTTCAATTCGCCGGCGGCGAAGCCGGCGAAAAAGTGATCGCCGAACTCGACCGCGAAGAGATTCCCCACACCACCGTCGCGATTGCCGGACCGACCCGCATTTGCACCACTTGCTGCTGCGGTGCGAGCGGCGCGATCACCGAGCTGATCGAGCCCGCCGCCACGGTCGGGACCGACAATGTGACCGAGCTCCTCGCCGGCTTCGCCCGCCATCTGCCGGAAGCGGGTCTCGCCGCTTTCTGCGGCACCCTGCCGCCCGGGGCGGAGAAATTCCTCTATATTGAAGCCGCCAAGCTGACCGCGGAGCATGAAATTCCGCTCCTCATCGACTCCTATATGGAACTTGAAACGTTACTCCCGCTCCATCCCGCGCCGATGCTCAAGATCAACGCCGACGAACTGCGACTCTTCACCGGTGAGCGCGAAACCGTCCCGGCGCTGCGGAAACTCTTCGCCCGTTTCCCGCTCCGCTTCGCCGCGATCACCGACGGGGCCGGGGATGCCTTGCTCTGCGACGGCCGCGAACTTCACCGCTACCGCCTCCCCCGGCTGGAGCGCATCGTCAACTCGATCGGCTGCGGCGACACGGCCAATGCGGTGCTGTCGGCCGAATTGCTCGCCGGAACCGCCCCGGTGGACGCCTTCGCCGAAGCGCTGGCGGCGGCGACCGCCAACTGTCTTTCGGTCCGTTGCGGCGAATTCGAGCCCGCCGACCGTGCCGGATTCCGCAAGTTGATTCAAATCGAAACCCGAATTTTATAAGGATTCTTGTGATATGACGACTCTCGGCACGGCATTGACTCCGTCGGCCACCCGCGTGCTCTTCTGCGGGGCGGGCGAACTCGGCAAAGAAGTGGTGATCGCCATGCAGCGGCTCGGCGTCGAAGTGATCGCCGTAGACCGCTATCCCAACGCTCCGGGAATGCAAGTCGCCCACCGTTCGCACGTGATCAACATGCTCGACGGTGCCGAGTTGCGCCGGGTGATCGAGCTTGAAAAGCCCGATTTCATCGTCCCCGAAGTCGAGGCTATCGCCACCGCCACGCTCGCCGAACTGGAAAAAGAAGGGTTCACGGTAATCCCCACCGCCCGCGCCGCCATGCTCACCATGAACCGCGAAGGCATCCGCCGCCTCGCCGCCGAAGAGCTCGGCTTGCCGACGTCGAGTTACCGCTTCGCCGCCGACTTTGAGTCATTTAAGGCCTCGGTCGCCGAGATCGGCATTCCCTGCGTGATCAAGCCGATCATGAGCTCCTCCGGTCACGGCCAGAGCGTAATCAAATCCCCCGCCGATATTGACAAAGCGTGGCAAATCGCCCAGGAGGGCGGCCGCGCGGGCAAGGGCAAAGTGATTGTCGAAGGCTTCGTCAAGTTCGACTACGAAATCACCATGCTGACCGTCCGCCACTTTGGCGGCACCGTTTTTCTCGAACCGATCGGCCATCATCAAATTGACGGCGACTATCAGGAATCATGGCAGCCGCAGGCAATGTCGGCAACGGCACGGGCCAAAGCCGAAGAGATCGCGGGCAAAATCACCGCCGCCCTCGGCGGACGCGGCATATTCGGAGTGGAGCTCTTCATACGCGGTGACGAGGTGATTTTCAGCGAAGTGAGTCCGCGGCCGCACGACACCGGACTGGTGACGCTGATTTCCCAGAACCTCTCGGAATTTGAACTCCACGCCCGGGCCGTCCTCGGGTTGCCGATTCCGCAAGTGTTGTTCTACGGCCCCTCCGCCTCCAAAGCGGTGGTGGTCGACGGCCATTCGAACTGCGTCCGTTTCGGCAACCTCGAAGCGGTACTGGCGGAGCCGTTGACCGATCTCAGGCTCTTCGGCAAACCCGAACTCAAGGGGCACCGCCGGATGGGGGTGATGCTCGCCCGCGGCAAGGACACCGCCGAGGCACTCGCCAAAGTGGAAAAAATGCGCAAGGCATTGCAGGTGGAACTCTGAAAGAACCGATCGTCGCGAGCTCCGCCATTCCCTTTTCGTGGTCGGTCCGGCGCGAAAAGCGCTGGGCCCGCTGTCCGCGGAGCGTTTTTCTCCATTACTACGCCGCCTCGGGCGGGGCCGATCCCGACGCCGCGCCGGAAACGCGTCTGCTCCACGAGCTTCGCGAACTTCTCGGGATCGCCGCCTATGCCAAGGAGCTGGTGACCGACGAACTCCGGACGCTTTTTTATCATGAAGAAGGCGACCTCGCCACCCGGGTTCACCGTCGCCGGCTCCGCGAATGGCGCTCAATGGTACTCGGGGAACCCTTGGCCGATCACCGCCGGCCGCTGCTCGCCGAGCTCTACTACTCCCCCGGAGAGAGCCGTCGGATCGCCGGTGAGGTCGAAGCGGAAGTCAACCGCATCCTCGCGCTTCCGGATTTCCGCGAGCTTGCCGGCCTGCTGTCAACGGTTCCGCCGCTCAAGCGGGTGGAAATCCCCCGTCCACTGGCGATTCATCCCGGAGAAATCACGGTCTACGGCGCGCCGGTGCTCGCTTTCCGCGACGGCGCGAAGCTGATTTTTCTCGAAATCCAGCGCGGCCGGGCGGAGCAAATCGCGGCGGCCGCGCCGATGATTCACCGTTATTATGCCCTTGAGCACTTGAAAATCACGCCGGAGCGTGTATTGTCGTGGCATCTCGACGCCACCGACGGCAACCGGGCGGAGTCGCCGCTCGACCTCACCGGCGCGATCGACCGGATTCAACGCGGCACGATGGAAATGCTCGCATGCCATCTTCCCGACGGCCGGGCGGCGGAACTTGATTTTGAGGCAAAATTACAGCATTGCGGCCAATGCCGCTTCCGGAAATACTGTTTATCATGAGCAAATCTTTTTTCAATCTGGTGCTGGTCAGGCCCGAGATTCCGCAGAATACCGGCGGAATCGGGCGGCTCTGCGTTTCGACCGAGTGCAAACTTCATCTCATCAAACCCCTCGGCTTTTCGCTCGAAGACAAGTTCCTCAAGCGCGCCGGGATGGACTACTGGCCCCATCTCGCGCTCGACATCTACGAAGACTTCGCCGACTTCCTCGACCGCAATCCGGGAGCGGTGATGCACTTTTTTTCGACCAAAGGCACGCGTTCACTGTGGGATGTTGAATTCAAGACCGGCGACTACCTTGTTTTCGGCAATGAATCAAGCGGATTCCCCAGGGAATTCTACGAGCTCTATCGCGAACGGCTGGTGACCATCCCGATGAACGGGCGGTTCCACCGCAGCCTCAACCTCGCCAACAGCAGCGCGATCGCACTTTACGAAGCGATCCGGCAGAACCGCCATGAATGGGAGGCGAATCATGCTTAATCTTTTGCGGCTTTTCATCTTTCTTGTCGTGGTGACGGTGGTCGTCGGACTGGTCATTCTTTTCGGCCTGTTCTTTTTGCCGTTCCTGTTGCTGGGAGCGCTCCTGTTTCCTTTCCTCAGCCGTCCCCGGGTAATTTTCCGCGCCGGAACGCCCCCTCCCCCGCGAGCGGATCAAACATGGCGGCCCGACGAAGACGAAAACACTCCCGCCAACGAAGCCGTGATCGACGTCGAGGCCGTTGAAATTCCCGCTGAAAAACGTCGAATTTCCGAACCTGAAAATTAGAATTTTTACAAACTTATGCTATACTATTGAAATTTAATACATGTTTCAATTGAAATTCCGGGATTCGGTATGAGCAAATTGCCCGCTTTCGTCTCCGCCGCTGAAGCCGTTCAATGCATCCAATCCGGAGATTGCCTCCACCTCGGCAGCGTAGCCGGGGTGCCGGCGGCCCTGGTTTCCGCCTTGTGCGAGAGGGGACGGCGCGGCGAGCTCGCCGACGTAACCATCCGCCATATCCACACCGGTCCCACCGAGGATTATTCAGGTGAAGAGTTCGCCGGCGTCTTCAATTGCCAGAGCTTCTTCGTCGGCGACAATATCCGCCACAACGTCAACGCCGGGTACGCCGACTACATCCCGGTCAACCTCTCGGAAATCTCCGGGCTCTACCGCAACGGCTTCGTCCGCTGCGACGCCGCGCTGATTCAAGTGTCGCCGCCCGACGAAAACGGCATGGTTTCGCTCGGCGTCGCCGTGGACGTCACGCTGGCGGCGGTGATGTGCGCCAAAAAAGTCATCGCAGTGATGAATGAACACATCCCGCACACCCTCGGCGACGCCTTGATCCCGCTGGAGAAACTGGACTATGTGGTCGAGGAGCACGCGCCGATCCCGGCCACGCCCCCCTCGCACCCGTCGCCGGTCGAAATCAATATCGGACTCCACTGCGCCCAACTGGTCGAGAACCGGGCCTGCCTCCAGCTCGGCATCGGCGCGATTCCCAATGCGGTGCTGGCCGGATTGACCAATCACCGCGACCTCGGCATCCACTCCGAAATGTTCTCCGACGGGGTGCTGAAACTGGTCGAAACCGGGGTCATTACCGGCAAATACAAGGAGATCGACCGCGAAAAACTGGTGGTGTCGTTTCTCGCCGGTTCGCAGCATTTGTACGACTTCGTCAACTGCAATCCGCTGGTCCTGATGAAGGATTCTGCCTACACCAACGACCCTTTTGTGATCGCGCGCAATCCCAAGGTGGTGGCGATCAATTCGGCGGTCCAGATCGACCTCACCGGCCAGATCTGCGCAGACTCGATCGGCACCCGGATATATTCGGGTTCGGGGGGCCAGCTTGACTTTATCTACGGCGCTTTTCGCTCGCCGGGCGGCAAGGCGATCATCGCGATCACCTCGACCACGCCCAAAAACATCAGCAAGATCGTCCCCACCCTGACCCCGGGCAGCGGCGTAGTCACTCCGCGGACGCTGGTTCACTACATCGTCACCGAATACGGCGCGGTCGAGCTCTACGGCCGTTCGCTTCAGGAACGGGCCAAACCGCTGATTTCGATCGCCCACCCCGATCACCGCGAGACGCTGGAAAAGGCCGCGTTTGACCGCTTCGGCCGCCACTTCCTCCAGATCAGAATCTGAAGCGGAAAATGTGAACTTCGAGGAATTTCGTGCCGGGAAGTTTGACGCTCACCGGGGCGGCTTCCAGTTTCCCGTTTTCGGTCAATTTTTTCAACGCCGGATTGGAAAGCCGCCGGAAGCTGGTATCAGCGGCGACCACCAGCGTAAATTGATCAATGCCGTGTGAACGCAAGGCCGACCGAATGTCGTCCGCCGAACGGTCGGCGGCGGCAAACAGCCACTCTTTTTCAAAAAACAGCCGCGGCGTCTGAAGCGGCAGGAAATAGACGTCGGTCACCGCCACCGGACCGACTTCGCGGCGCAAGGTGCTTTCCAGTGTCGCGGTATTTTCTTTCATCAGCGCCAGCGTCCGCCAGCCGTGAATTTGCAGCAGAGTCGAAAGCGCAAGCAGGACGACCAAAAGCCACCCAACCCGCATCCGGCGGGCCGCCAGCGCCGCTGTCATCAACCCCGCCGGCAGCAGCGCGAGAAAGTGACGCGGCCCCCAGATGATGCCGAGGTCGCTTGAAGTCAGCAAGGGTGGGATCAAGAGCGCCGCCACGATCACCAGCCTCGTCAACACCCGATAACGCCCGGCAAGGTGCCAGAGCGGCCGGAGATTGAGCAAAACAAGCCAGAGATATGGCTGCGACGTCAACAGTCCGACCGAAAAAATCGTCGCGATCACCGGCTCCGGCGAGCGGACGATGCCGATCAATTGCCAGAGCCAGACCGCGCCGAGGATGGCGGCAAGCGCGATTTTGGCCTGCCGGAAAGCGTTGAACTCCCGTCCCGCCAGTCCGAGCCCGGCGGCGGCGAGAAGGAGAAGCTGGAGTACGCCGTCGCCATCGGGCGTGAAACTGGCAAGATAATACCGATAGTTGCCCAGACGCCCGAGGAGTTTCGCGCCGAGCGTTTGCACCGCTTCGTTGTGCTGCAAATACAAACTCCCGTGGAGCCCGAGGACGTGGTCAAATTCCCGGTATTGGTACAGCCAGAGCGGCAGCGCCGCCAGTGCGAAACCTGCCAGGAGCCGTCCGGCGGCGCGCCAGTCGCGGTCAAGGGCGAGTACCGCAAGGCACGCGGCGAGAATGAAATAACTTTCGCTTCGCATCCAGAGTCCGAGCCCGAGGAGAAGCCCCGCCGGCAACCAGTGTTTGCGACACACCAGGAGCGCCGCCAGCACCAGCGCCGCCCCGAGGGTCATCTCCCAGAAAGTCCAGCTGTAAAAGGCAAGCGGAGTCGCCAACGCCAAAGCCAGAACCAGCCAGTCCGGAAGTTTCCACCGCCGCAGCAGCCGGGCGCAAAGAGCCACTGCCGCGATCCCTCCCGCGAGCGGCAGCACAAAAAGTCCATCCAGACCGAACCAGCGATAAAAGTACGCCGAAATCACCGCAAAGTATTCCGGAAAAATCGACCTGATCACGCCGCGATGATGCTGAAAATGAAATACCGCGTCGGGAAAAAACGGCCGCTCGGCAAAGGCGGTGGAGCCGGTAAGGAGATAGTTCTCCGCCACCATGAATTTGTTGCCGCCGTCGGTGATCCAAAAGGCGTCGTGGCGGAACACAAAAAAACCGGCCGCGAGAAATATCATCGCGGCTATCTGCCAAAAATGTCTTTTCCCCGGCATCATAAACAATGGCAATCGCTCCTTGTCCTCACAATACACCGTTCCCGGGGAAATTTCCACTGGAAAAATCGCTCCCGGCGTGGTATTGTGTAAGAAAACCCGGAGTGGACACATGAGTTATTTCAACGATTTCGAAACGATGCTGCTGGCGACTCTCGACGCGATCCTGACGCGCTACGACCGCAATCCCGCTTACCATTTCATCGATACCAAGCTTGATCTCCTGACCGGCAAGGATTTCGGGCCGGAAGACGCCTGGTACAAACAGCCCGACATCATTTTTCCGTGGATTCAGGGGCGCGGCCTCGAAGCCATGGCCGGCCACCTCGAATGGGTGCGCCGGACTCAAATCCTCAGCCGGAGCGAAAAACAACAACGCATTCGCAAAATCCGCCGAATCCTGACTGAAGTCAGCACCCGGATGGAGATTCTGCGGCGCAAAAATCACGGCCGGATGTACTTCCTGATGACCGTCGAGGGCGACTTCCTCGCCATCGGGCCCGACGGCGGCCCGGTCCGGCGCGACCGCATCGACGACGGAGCCAATTTCAGCGACCTCTTTTACGCCAAAGGCCTCTTCGCCGCCGGCGCCGCCCTCGGCGACGACAAACTCCGGCGCCGCGGCGAAAATTATCTCAAACGGGTGGTGCGCGATATTCTGTCAGAAAAATTCGTCACCGACCAGCAGGTCTTTGACCCCAAAAATCCGGTTCAGGCGATTCCCGGCAAACTCCTCCAGGGCCCAAAAATGATCGCACTCGACGGCACCGCGCTCGGAATGAAGCACGGCGACCCGGCCTATTGGGAACGCCGCGCGCGCGCCTTGCTCAAAAGGATTTTCAGCCGCTACATCGCCCTCGGCGAAGTCGCCGGACCGCTGGAGCAATATGACTTCTGGGAAGCCGTCGATCGCACCGGGAAACCGTGGGACGACGGTGGCAAACTTCTCGCCGACCCCGGCCACGAACTCGAATTCATCGGCCTGTCGCTCAAGAACCTGCTTGGCTTCACCACCCCCGCCGGACGCCGCGATGCCGCCGGATTCCGCAAGATTTACGGCAAAATGCTCGAACACTATTTCGCCA
>JBFWIO010000131.1:0-7991 GCA_050255955.1 Victivallaceae bacterium | reverse complement strand
GATCGACTGCATCGGGCTTTTTACCCCGCCCGGCGGACGGGCCGAGCTCGTGCGGCGCTGCGTCGAGGCCGGCAAGCCGGTGATGACCACCAAGCCGTTTGAGCTGGACTGCCGGGCGGCGGAAGATGTGCTCAAGTTCGCCCGCCAAAAACGCGTCGCCGTGGAGCTCAACTCACCGTCGCCGTATCCCGGCGCGGATACCGCGCAAATCCTCGCCTGGCAGCAGGAGTGCGACCTCGGACGGATCACCGGGATCTTTGCCGAAACCTACGCAAGTTACTGCGAAGCCGCCGACGGGAGCTGGTACGACGACCCCGAGCGCTGCCCGGCGGCGCCGCTCTTCAGGATCGGAATTTACGGCATCAACGAACTGATCATGCTCGCCGGAGCGGTCGAATCGGTCTACTGCGACTGCACCCGGCTCCGCACCGCCCGGCCCACGCCGGACAACGGCATGCTGCAACTGCGCTTTGTTAACGGCTCACTGGGAGCGATTTACTGCTCGATGTGCATCGACGACGGACGGCCGCACAACAACAATCTCCTGATCCACTTTGAGCGCGGATCGGTTGCGCGCAACCTTTGCGGCGGCCCGGCAGGGGCGGCTGATCGCGACGCCGAGCTGACGCTCGAATTCCGCAATGCCGAAAACGCCGTCGAAATACGCCGCGCGTCGATCCCGGCGGCCCGGAGAACCGGAACTTACCAATGGGAAAACTTTCACCGGGCAATCAGTAACGGCCCGGATCTGCCCGGGATGATCCCGGATGACGATATTGTCGCCGGAATCAAAGTCCTGCGCGCGATGAAACAATCGGAGAAAACCGGAAGGAGCTGCCGTATCAATGAGCTGGATTGATTGGATCATCACCGCGATTCCGCTGCTTGTGGTCGGCTGGATCGGGGTCAGGGCGCACCGGCATGTGCATGGCGTGGCCGACTTTCTCGCGGGCGGCCGGGTCGCCGGGCGCTACGTGCTGGCGGTGGCCGGTATGGAGTCGAGTTTGGCGGTGGTCAGTTTGGTCGCCGCGTGCGAAAAGGGGTACAAATCGGGATTCGCAATCGACTTCTGGGTTCAGATCGGCTTGTTTATCGGGATGATCATGGCGCTTTCGGGCTTTGTGACCTATCGCTACCGGGAGACGCGGTCGATGACGCTGGCGCAATTTTTTGAGTTGCGTTATTCGCGGCGGTTCCGGATTTTCGCGGGATTGATCTGCTATGGCTGCGGGGTGCTCAACTACGCGTTGTTTCCGGTGGTGAGCGCGAGTTTTTTCCTTTATTACTGCAATCTGCCGCCGACGGTTTCGCTTTTGGGTTCGACCGTGCCGACGCTCGGGTTGCTGATGGCGTTTTTTCTCGGCATCGCCATTTTCATTCTGGCGCTGGGGGGACAATTGAGCTGCATGGTGACCGACTGCGTGCAAGGGCTTTTTTCGTATCTGATTTTTACGGTGATTCTCATCGTTCTGTTGTTCAGTTTCACCCCGGCGGAGTATGAGGCGACGCTTCTGGCGCGCCAGCCGGGGTATTCGTTCATCAATCCTTTTGACACCGCCAAGCTGACCGATTTTAATATCCTTTTTGTGATGATCGGGATTTTCGGCAACATCTACGGCCGGATGGCGTGGCAGGGGTCGGGCGGATACAACGGCGCGGCGCGAAGCCCCCACGAACAGAAAATGGCCGGACTGCTCGGCACCTGGCGCGAAGGCCTCGGCAGAATCAAAATTCCGCTTCTCGTCATGAGTGCCTATATCCTGATGAACAACCCCGAATTCCAGGAGCAGGCGGCGGCGGTGACCGCCAAACTGATCGACCGGATCAATCTTGACAACCCGGTGTCCACCGAGACCGTGCGGCGGCAGATGCTTGTACCGATGGCGCTCGGACACCTGCTTCCGGTGGGCCTCTCGGGGGCATTCGTCGCATTGATGCTTATGGCGATGATCAGCACCGATACGACCTACATGCAGTCGTGGGGAAGTATTCTCATTCAGGACGTGATTATGCCGATTTACGGCAAGCCGGTCAAGCCGGAAACGCAAATCTGGCTTTTGCGGGGATCAATCTTTTTTGTCGCTTTCTTCGCGTGGTGTTTCGGGATGTTCTTTCAACAGGTGACGTATATTCTCCACTTTTTCGCGATGACCGGGGCGCTGTGGGGAGGGTTTGCCGGTTCGATCATCATCGGCGGGCTTTATTGGCGGCGCGGGACGACCGCGGGAGCCTGGGCTTCGGCGGTGACCGGCCTTACGATGGGGGTGACGGGGGTTTATCTCCAGAATTCGTGGGCGTCGAGCGTTCATCCTTTTTTGAGCGAAAGCATGCCCGAACTGTTGTCGGCGCTGACCGGAACGCTGATGTGGCTCGGCAATTCGCTGCCGATCGCCCAATGGGAAGTGACCGCGCGCAAATTTCCGATTTCGGGGATGGAGTGGGGATTTTTGACGATGCTCGGCTCGATCGGAGCCTACGTCCTGGTATCATTGTTAACCTGCCGCGAGAAATTCAACCTTGAGCGGATGCTTCACCGCGATCAGTATGCGCTCGAAGCCGACGCGGACGCCCCGGCGGTCGCCCCGGCGGGGCTTCGCTGGTACCAGAAATTGGTCGGGATCAATCAGAATTACACGCGCGGCGACCGTATGCTGGCGTGGGGGCTGCTGATCTGGAACTGCTACAATCTTGCGGTATTCGCGGGGATTGTGCTGTGGAATGTTCTGATCGGGCGCTGGCCTGAAAAGTGGTGGTTTTACTACTTCTACTACTACGGTTTCGGCTTCGCCTTGCTGGTCGGCATAACGACCACGGTCTGGTTCAGCTGGGGAGGGATTCGCGATCTGCGCGATCTCTTCCGCAGGCTTGGCGAACTGCGCGAAAACAGCGCCGACAACGGGATGGTGATCGGATCAAAAAATTCCGGTGAGGAATAAAATCCAAAGGAGGAAACACAATGAGGAAATTTCTAACCAGCTTGATTGCAAGTGCCATGATGGTGGCGACTTATGCCGCAGGACCAATCGAAAACGCCGACTTTGAGCGGCCGATCAAGAACAACAAAATTCCCGGCTGGCAGCTCGCGCTCCACGGCAATCCGATGCCGGAAATCGTTCCGGTCGAGGGCGTTCCCGGCATCGCTCGCGCCGTCAAATTCGACATCAGGGAACAGGCGGAATTGAGCGGTTCGCTCGAACAGCGCGTCAAACTTGAGCCCAACACCAAATACTACGCCGTCATCTGGGTCAAGGCCACCCGTCCCAAAGGGGTTTATCTCGAAGTCGCCCAGCTCGACGCCGCCCGCAAAAAAGGCCGCCGCTTTGCCTTTGACCCGGCGGGCCCGGAAGACCGCTGGATGCCGGTAACCGGCGAATTCACCACCGGAGCGACCGGCGAAATTCAGTTCTGCATGCGCTTCCGGCTCGACGCGGCGAACATCGGCAACACGGTCTATTTCAGCGCCCCGTCCATCTCGACGGAAAAGCCCGCTCTGGCCGAAAAAAGCGGCATCGAGCTGGTGCCGACCTTTGAGAACTGCGGCTACTATTTCTATCCCGACCGCGCCGAAAAAGCCGCCAAAGCGCCGGGCGCGGCGGCGCTCAAGGTCGAGTTCCGGGCCGAAAACGCCGCAGAGTGGAGCGCGGCGTTTCCCCCCTCCTACGATCCGGGCGAGGACGCCTGGCGCGGGAGCATCGTCAATCTCCGGGAGAACACCCCGTATCAGGTGCGCTTCACGCTCGCGTCCAATGATGGCGCGCCAAAGGTGATCGAAACATCGTTCCGCACCCGCGACAGCCGGATCAAAGTCGGTGAGGAAATTCTTCTCACGCAGGACATGCTCGACCGGGGCCAGCTCGTCATCGACAAACGCGGCAAGCCCGACGGCTGGATCAAATACACCGCCGCGCCGGGCACCGTGCTCAACGGCCGGGAGGGGGAAAATGCGGTGCTGCTTCTTCAGAACGCGCGGTACATCTGGATCGACGGGTTGAAGATTCGGTGCGGCGGCTCCCGCCACGGCATTGAAGTGGCCGATTCATTTGAGGTGGCGATCACCAACTGCGACATTTCCGATTTCGGCCGGGTGGGACGCCACGCGCCGGAAAAGGACGGCAAATACTTTCTTCCCGACGGCAACTTCGTCAATTACGACGCGGGGATCTGCGTCACGCAGTCCGGCAATTTGTTGATCGAGCGCAATTACATCCACGATGCGCGGATCAAGGCGAATCCGTGGTTTTTCTCCCATCCGGCCGGGCCGCAGGGGATTTATCTGTGGGGCGCGGGGGGCGTGGTGATCCGCTACAACGACTTTGTCGGCAGCGATCTCCATCGCTGGAACGACGCGATTGAGAGCCGCGGCAACGGGCTCGAAAACGGCGGCCCGGCGCGCGACTGCGACGTTTACGGCAATCTGATGTTTATGTCCAACGACGACGGCATCGAGCTTGACGGCGGGCAGATGAATATCCGCACTTTTTTCAACCGCTTCGAGGGCTACCACTGCGCGGTCAGCACCGCACCGTGCCTTCTCGGGCCGAGTTACGTTTTCCGCAACCTGATGACCCGGCCCGGCGACGTTTACGCCAACCCCAATACGGTGATCAAGAACAACTACTCGGTTGACGGCAAAGGGCAGATTTACATCTTCAACAACACCTTTCACGCGCCGGACACCGCATCTTATTCGCACTACGCGCGCCAGAAGCTCGGCGGCGTTTATGATGCAATCGTCAAAGGCACCACCCGCAACAACCTGATGTTCGCCAAACGCAGCTACGCCGACCGCGTCTTTGAGTGGAAAAACGACTTTGCCGGCGACCAGTTCTGGAGCGACGACCCCGCCGACCGCGAAGCCGTCGCCGCCAAACACCGCGGCTTCTCCGGCGTAAGCGATTTCGTCATCGCCAAGCCGGAATTCGTCAATCCCGCAACCGGCGATTTCCGTGTCAAAAATCCGCTTCCCGGTCAATCCATCGAGAACTTCCTCGGCGAAAAACCGGTCATCGGCGCCTTTCAGAACGACGGCATCACGCAGCTTCCGCACCGCCCGGCGGCGTTCATTCCCGACGCGACCGAGCTCAATTTCCGGCCCGGCGTGGAGAGTTTGAGCTTCAAGGTGCGCAACAATGGCGGCGAAGAAATCGCCGTTGAAGCGCTCTGCAACCGCGACTTCTCCTTTTTGAGCGTTACTCCGTCCAAAGCGATCCTCGCGCCCGGCACGGAGACGGAGTTCACCGTCAAACTCGTGCCCGGAGAGATGAAGTCGGCGCTGCTCTACAAGGGTCTCGTCCTGATCCGCGACCGGCAGGGGATGTCGCGCCCGGTTTCGGTCTACGCCGATTTCCGCGACGATCCGGAGCGTCTGGCGAGCGACGCCAAACTGATGGCCGAGGTTCCCGGCCCCTTTGCGGCCGGTGAGGAAATTGAGCGCACCTTCACGATTCCCGAGGATGGAACGTATTATCTCCTCGCCCGCGTCCGCCCGGATGCCGCCGACCGCGAAAAATTCCGTTTCTCCATCGACGGCGACGCCGCCGGCGAAGGACTCGTGCGCCCGTACAAAACCGACTGGAAATGGATGGCGCTCGGTCGTACCGGCAAAACCTACGAGCATTTTGAGCTGACCAAAGGCGAGCACAAGCTCAAAATCCAGTTCGGCAACGGCCTCAAGGTCGAGCGGATGCTCTTCACCCGCGAACCGGGACTGGTACTCAAATGAGCGACGTCAAACTTTTTGCCCGCAACCTCACCGGCGCGTCGCTCCGGCGCAAAATCAGCGCCGGGGCCGATGCCGCGCTGCTCCCGGTCGGCTCAACCGAACTCCACGGGCCGCAGCTTCCGCTCGGCACCGACAGTTTCATCTCCGAAGCGGTCGCACTCCTTGCCGCGCGCAAATCCAACGCGACCATCTTTGACCCCGTCAACTATTCCTGGTCGGGAATGACCCGCTACAGCAGGCCGACGATCTCGATTCCGATGGAACTGGAATGCAATTTTGTTCGCGCAGTGGTCGAGGAGCTGCGGCGCTGCGGCTTCCGGAAAGTCGCATTGATCCAGTTTCACGGGCCGGGAATTGCGCTGACCAAACTAACGCGGGAAATTTTTGAGGAAACCGGGTTTCCGGTCGCCTTTTTCGGTTTGATGCGAATGCCGTCTTGCGGGCGCGAACTCTGCGCCGCGCGCGGCGTGGCGTGGGAAGCTTCGCTTGCCGCCGCGGCGGCGGGACTTCTCGGCATTGAGGCGGAATTCGATGACGCGACCGAATTTGCCGATGCCCCGCAATTCATCGGCGGCGCCGGGCGCGACAAGGTGATCAAAGCCGGCGGCGTCACCGGAGCGCTGGGCAGCGACGATTTGCACCACGGACTCTTTCGCGAACCGGTTTCGGTCGACACCGGGCGGGAAATTCTCCAAGATATGGCCGACGCCATCGCCGGAGCGCTTGACGGACTCGGCGAATTCGAGGCCGCATGGAGAAACCGCAACCTGCTGCAATCATGGGGCTCCGATGAACAAAAGCATTGACTTCAGCCCCGCGCTTGACGCGCTCGACACTTATCAGGATCAAATTGCCGCCGCCCGGCGGCGTCAGAAGCGCTTCTGGGCGGGGGAAACGGTCGAACCGCCGCCGGCAGTTGCGAGCGGCGCCTTGCCGGAGGTGGTCATGGAGCTTCCCGCCGCCGATTACGCGGCTTGCGCCGACAATCCGGAGCTGATGCTTGCTTCGGAGTTGCGCCGGGCGTTGGCGGGGCTTGCCGGAGCAAGCGACCTGGTGCCGTCAATCCGCCCCAATCTCGGCTGTGCGGTGACGCTTTCGTGCATCGGGCTCGAACAGCAATTTTTCCCGGACCGGATGCCGTGGCTGACGAGCCACCTTGACGCCGGGGCGATTGCGGATCTTGACGCCGAAGCGGTGGAGTGGCGCGGCACGTTCCGGCGCGGGCTTGAGATGCTCCGTTTTTTTCGCGAGATTCTCGGCGACCGCCTTGCGATTTACCCGATGGATACGCAGGGGCCTTTTGACCTCGCGCACCTGATTGCGGGGGACGAACTTTTTCTGCTGCTCTACGATGACCCCGAAGCGGTGCATCGATTGATGGATTTCACGACCGGTTTCCTGATCCGGGCGATTGCCGAAATGAAGAGGATCACCGGCGAGCCGCTCGACCGGATGCACTATCGGAACGAGATTTACTCCGAATCATTCGGGATTCGCATTTGCGAAGACACCGCGGTGCTTCTCGGCGGCGAACAGATTGAGGAATTTGTGATCCCCTACTCGCGCCGCCTTGCCGCGCACTTCGGCGGCAGTTTCTGCCATTATTGCGGCCGCAACGACGAATTGACGGCGCGACTGCTGGCGGAGCCGCTGTTCAAGGTGATCAATTTCGGCCAGATTCCCGGCAAGGAGACGCTCCACGACTTCGCCGCCGAAATGGAAAAAACGCGACGCGCCGGGAAAAAATATTACGGCTGCTGGCCGCATCTCCCCGGCGAAAGCCACGCGGACTATCTCGCCCGGCTGGCGCCCCACACCGAAAACGGTACGCTTTTTCCGGTAATCGAGCCGCCAAAGGCTTGACAAATGAGGCCGGATGCGGTATTTTCACCCGGACAACCGGAAAAGGAATTCAAATTGATCCGTTACAGTTTTTTTCTCGCTGTTGCACTGCTGCTCAGCGGTTGCGCGCAACGTTTGATTTCCAGCGGGGCCGACGCGCCGCCGGTCTGGCACCGGCTGATTGCGTCGCCGAATTCGCCGCTTACCGAGGATGGTTTCGTCGCGTTTTCCCATGATCGCGAGAATCTCTATATTCACTTCGACCTCATTGACAGCGACATTCGCACCAAAGCGGTCAAAAACGGCGAAACCCTTTACAGCGCCGGTGACGTGTTTGAGGTCTTTATTCACCCCGCCGGGCGGCGCGAATACCTCGAACTCAATGTCGCGCCCAACAAAGTTACCACCGTCTATTTTTACAACTCTC
>JBFWIO010000130.1:0-8025 GCA_050255955.1 Victivallaceae bacterium | reverse complement strand
CTCTTCCGATCTGGAAAGGGCGACGGCGGCGTCTTTTTGCATCAACTCCGGAAAAAGGTTGTAAATGGCGAGGCCGCCGGCGGCCCAGACCATGCCGACCGCGCCTTCGAGAACCATCATGCCGTAAAAGGCGGGCCGGGCGTGGCTTTCGCGCGGCATGGTACGGGCGATGATCGGCGACTGGGTGGCGTGAAAGCCGGAGAGGATGCCGCAGGCGATGGTGACAAAGAGGGCGGGGATGATCGGCTGGGTTTCCATCTGCGCTTTGAATTCGGCGGATTCGCTGAGCAAAGCCGGGTGCTCAAAGCCCTGCCAAACCAGCATGCCGAAGATGGCAAAGGTGCCGATCAGCAGGATCAATCCGAAAAAGGGATAAATCCGGCCGATGATCTGATCCACCGGAAAAATGGTGGCGGCGATGTAATAAAAGAAAATCGCGGCGACTGCCCAGTGGAAGATTGCAAGCGACGGCACCAGCCCGTCGATCAGCTTGGCCGGGATATTGACGAAGACCGCGACCACCAAAAGCAGCAGAAAAACCATGAAGACGGCAAAAAAGCGGTAGAACTTGCCGCCGAGGGTCATTTTGATCAGCGCCGGGAGATTGGCCCCGCGGTTGCGAAGCGACATCACGCCGGAGACGAAGTCGTGAACCGCTCCGCCGAGGATGTTGCCGATCGGAATGATCAGAAAGACGATCGAGCCGAATTTAATCCCGAGGATGACCCCGATGACCGGGCCGACGCCGGCGATGTTGAGGAGCTGAATGAGCATGTTTTTCCAATGCGGCAGCTCCACAAAATCGACGCCGTCGGCGTGGGTGACAGCGGGGGTCGGACGGCTGTCGTCCATCCCGACGATCCGCTCGACCAGCCGTCCGTAAAAAAAGTACCCGATGACCAGAAGCGCGAGTCCCAGCAGAAATAAGCACATACCTTACCTCATTTTTCGGTATCTTGATTGGCTTTGATCCGACTACTATACTGCGTCGTTGCTTTTTTGGCAAGCCGAAAATCGCACCGCCGAAGTTCAATTCAGGCTCTTTTCGAGAATTCGCAGCCGCAGTACTGCTGGCGGTAAAAGCCGTATTCCGCAGTCAACGCGAGCGAACGACCGAAACCATTGTGTTTTTTGAAATCGAGCGGCTCAAAGTGCGGCCAGGCCGAACCGGCCTCAAAGATCGTCGCCGAACGCTTGTGGGGACTCACAGTCAGGGTGGTGGCAAAGGTCGCCCCGAGCGCCTCCGCCCGGCTCGCGGTGCGGCCGAGGGCGCGGCTGAAACAAAGCTTGCAGCGCGCCCCCTTTTCGGGTTCTCGCTCCAGACCGGCGACCGCTTCGAGCCAGTCGGGGTGGCGATACGGATCGACTTCGAGTTCGAGCCGGTAGATTGCGGCAAGTTCCCGCACCGAAGCCAGCCGCCGCTCGAATTCTTCCGCCGTGTCGAGGTTGGAGTTGGAGAAATAGAGCCGGATTTCGCGTTTTTCGGCAAGCAGCCCTTCGACGCAACCGGCGGCGCAGACCGCGCAACATGTATGGAGCAAGAGCATATTGTTCTTTCCCGATTTCAAACTGGAGCTGATTGCAAAAGTTATTCTGGATCGATCCGAAAGCAACCGGAAAGATTTTTGAAATTGGCTCCTCTTTATAAAATACTTTGTTTTTTGTCAAAAAGCGAATCGGAGTGATTGAAAAATACGGCTCCGGGATTACATTTCATCCATCATGAACGAAGTATTTGCGCAAATCGCGGCGGATCAGCCGCACCGGATCATCCTCTACCGGGCCAAACCGGCCTCGCGGTTCGGGAAAATCGTGATTTCCCGCAAACCGGAATTCTACCAGTTGGAGAAATTCACCGCCACCCAGACCTTTCACGAGAATATCGCGCCGGAAGCCCTGGCGGAGACGCTGGCCGGGCTCTTCGGTTGCGACTTCGCCCAGCTCGACGCCGAGGGCCGCGACTTCCACTGGTCGCTTCGCGAAACCAAAGCCGGGCCGCCCGCGCTCAAACGCCGTCGCACCCCCGCCGCGGTCCCTCCCCCGGCGGCGCACGACCGGCAGAAACGCTATCTCCTCCCCGACGGCGTGGCGATTGCCCCCCTGATCGACCTCGGAGTGCTCGACGCATCGGGCCGGGTGGTGCCGTCAATGTACGACAAATACCGCCAGATCAACCGCTTCCTTGAATTCGTCGAGGACACCGTCAAAAAGCGGACGCCGGACGGCAAGCTCCGGGTGGTGGATTTCGGCTGCGGCAAGTCGTACCTCACCTTTGTCCTCTACTATTATCTGGTCGAAGTCCGCAAGTTCGACACCGAAATCACCGGGCTTGACCTCAAAGTCGAGGTGGTGGCCGACTGCAACCGCCTGGCGGCGAAGTACGGCTATCGCAACTTGCGGTTTCTCGTCGGCAACATCGCGGATTACGACGACGGCGAGGCCGCGCCCGACATGATGATCACGCTCCACGCCTGCGACACCGCGACCGACTACGCGCTTTTTCACGCCATCCGGATGAACTGCGCGGTGATTTTGAGCGTACCGTGCTGTCAGCACGAATTAAATCAGCAAATTCACAGCGACCGTTTCGAGCTTCTGACCCGCTACGGCATCGTCAAGGAGCGGGTGGCGGCGCTGATGACCGATTCGCTGCGGGCGGCCTTTCTTGAGAGCCGCGGCTACCGGGTGCAACTCCTGGAATTCGTCGAACTCGCCCACACGCCGAAGAATCTTTTGATCCGGGCCGAAAAAATCGCCTCCCCCGATCCGGCGGTCTGCGCCAACGCCTCCCGCATGGCCGGCGCGCTGATGAAAGAATTCGATCTCGCACCGACCTTGCACCGGTTGCTCGCCGAACATTGAGTCGAAAATCCGGCGGTTTTGACTTGAAAGCACATGGGAAACGTTTATCGTATTGTGAAATGCATCCCCAAACAGGAGTTGAGCATGAACAAACGATGGATCGGCTTTATGAAAAGTGTCACGACGGCAATCGGCATTCTGGGAACATGCGCCGCAATGGCGGCGGAACCGGTCCGGTATTATGTCAATGCGGCATCAACCGCCAAAAAACCCCACGGGCTTAGCTGGCAAACTGCGTTCAATTCACTCCAGAGCGCCCTCGACGTCGCCAAGGCGGGCGATCAGATCTGGGTCGCGCGCGGCACCTATTACCCCGACCCGGCCGACCGAAAAGCATCGTTCCAACTCAAAAAAGAGGTCGGGCTCTACGGCGGCTTCGCCGGAGCCGAGAGCGAGCTTGAAGAACGCGACTGGGTCAAAAATCCGACTGTCCTCAGCGGCGACATCGGCCGTGGCGACAAAACTAAAAACACCGTCACCATTCTCCTCGGCGCCGACCGCGCGGTGCTCGACGGCTTCATCGTCAGCGGTGCGTACTCAACTGACGAAGCCCGGATGCACCTCCTCCCCTCCGACATCGCCAAAAACGACATGGCGGTCGGCGGCGGCATGCGCAACTTCAAAGTGGCCCCGATCGTCCGTAACACCGTTTTCACCGGCAACTTCTCGCCTAAGGGCGGCGCAGTCTACAACGTCCAGGACAAAAACGCCGGACTGCAAGCGGAATTCAGCAACGTCACCTTCAGCGGCAACACCGCCCAGATCCGGGGCGGCGCAGTCAGCAACGACCTCGGCGCGATGCCGCGCTTTATCAACTGCCGCTTCAGCGGCAACCGCTGCCTCGACAAGGGGGGCGCGCTCTACAATGACTTCGCCGCCTCGCCGATCCTCATCAACTGCCTTTTTGAAAACAATCAGGCACTTAGCGCCGGGGCGATCGGCAACGACGGCGGCTCGTCGCCGTTGCTGGTCAACGTCACCACCGCCGGAAACACCGCGTCGAGCGGCCTCGGACCGGGTCTCTACCAGGGCACCGGCGCCAACAACAATCCGATCTTGATCAATTCCCGGGTGGACAGTGTCTACAACTGGCATGAGGACTTCGTCGCGGTGCTGAATTCCGAAGTTCCGGCGCGGGAAACGATCGCGCTCAAGGAATTCATCGCGATCAGCTCCCTCAAGGGGCGACTCGACGAAGCCGACCTCGCCAATCCCCCCGCCACCGCGACGGGCTATCAGGCAAAACTCGACGGCAATACCCTCCTCGCCGATCCATTGGTCAAGAAGCTCCTCGCAATCTACCGGCAGGCAGGCGGCGCGATCGACTACCGCGGCGCCTTTTCCCGCCCCGCGGTCAGCGTCAAAGAAGGCCGCGAAATCGTCTTTGTCGTCCCCGCCGCCGGAGCCAAAAGCGGCGGCGACGGTTCGTCGTGGACCCAAGCTATGACCGACCTCCAGTTGGCGATCGAAACCGCCTCGCTCAAAAAAGGTGCGGTCTACCTCAAGGAAGGCGCCTATGCGCCGAATGGCAAAAGCGACCGTATTGCCGCCTTTGTCCTCTACGATGGAGTCAAACTCTACGGCGGCTTCGCCGGCACCGAGAGCAAGCCCGAGGAGCGCGACCTCTCCAAACACACGACTATCCTCAGCGCCAAAGCCGGCGACGGCGCCTACCGCTATTCCCACGTCCTCTACGGCGCGGACAACACCGTGCTCGACGGCCTGACCATCCGTGACGGCAAGGCCGACGGCCGGAGTTACGACGGCAAAGGCGGCGGGCTCCTCGCCTACCACGCCGGCGAGACTTTCACCCCGATCGGCAACAGCGGTCGCACCGGTTTTGTGATGACCATCCGCAACTGCCGCTTCACCGCCAACGAAGCCCGCGAGGGCGGCGCAATCTACGCCTTTGCCCGCGCCGCGCTGACCGTGAACGACACCGTATTTGAGGGCAACCGCGCCGATTACGGCGGCGCGGTGCTTTCGCGCGAGGGTAATGTGATCAATTATCAGAATTGCCTCTTCCGCGACAATTTCGCCGCCGTTGACGGCGGCGCGCTCTACGACGACTATGGTGCGCATTCGACGCTTCGCAGCTGCCGTTTGGTCGGCAACCGGGCGGAAGCGCACGGCGGGGCGATTTACCTCATCAGCCGCGCTTCGCAGCTCGAGGCGACGGTGATGAAGCTCGAAGGATGCTGCTTTGAGCGCAACCATGCCCCGAACGGCGCGGAGCTCTTCAATCTTGACAAGAGCGAAATCAGCGCGACCGGCTCCAATCTCGACGTCGGCCTGGCCGAAGCCGACTACAAAAAGGTTGCCGGGCGGATCGGCTACCGTCACCTCGGGGAATACAGTGTCGAGCGCTTGAATCAGATACTCACCACCGAACGCGCCGCGTTCTCCAATTTCGCGATCGAATATCCGCCGGCGGTCAATGCGGTGGACCTTTATCAAGTGATCTACGAAACCGTGATCCCGGAGGATCACAACCGCCCGGTTCAAGTTTCCGGCCTGATCGCGGTGCCGAAAGTCGAGGCCGCCGAACTGCCGGTGGTTTCTTATCAGCACGGCACCGTATTCTCCCGCGACGAAGTGCCGTCCAACATCGAGAAATCGGCCGAGACCCGGCTCGCGATCGCGGTCTTCGCCGGCCGCGGCTACCTCGTCATCGCCCCCGATTACGTCGGCAAAGGCGTATCCACCGAGCCCGACGCCTGGCTGGTCAGGGAAGTCACCGCCCAGGCCTGCGTCGATATGCTCGCCGCCGCCCGAGCGGTGGCAGCCGACCTCAAAATCAAGCCGGGCAAACTTTTCCTGAGCGGCTGGTCGCAGGGATCGTTCAGCACCGCCGCTTTCATGCACCGGCTGGAGGAGAGCAACATTCCGGTAGTCGCGGCGGCGGTGGCGAGTTCACCCAATGACATTTATGTCGCCGTCAACCGCTGGATTCACGTCCCCTCGCCGCTCGACGTCCAATGGCTGGTCGGCACGGCGGCGATGCTGGTTCACTCCTACGGCAATTATTACCAAATCCCCGGACTTGCCGCCAGCGCAATCAAACCGGAATACCTGACGACCGCGCAAGATTTCTACAACAACCGGATCGACTGGAACACCGCCGCCAAGACGCTGCCGGCGACAGTCAAGGAGCTGTTCCGGGACGAATTCATCGCGCGCAACTCGCCGCTGGCCGCCCGGCTCTTTGCCCGGATGCAACTCAACTCCTCCTACAACTGGCGCTTCAAAACGCCGGTCTATTACTACTACGGAATGATCGACGAAGTGATGACCCCGTATATGGTTCAGCTCCCGGTCGAATATCAGAAGTCGATCGGCGGTGCCGAAGCTCAGGCGATCAACGCCGGCGAAAAAGCCGATCACCGCGGCACTTTTCTTTTTGGCCTCAAAGACCAGTTGCGGCGCTTTGAAGCCTTGCGGAACGGAAAATCGCTTCCCGAATAACCGCTTGCCAAAATCATAAAAATCACCGCTGCGAAGCTCGCTTCGGAGGCGGTGATTTTTTTGTTCACTATATCAATCACTTTTCAATGGCTTTTTCATTTTTTCCCTTTGCTTTTTCCCGGACGATATATTATATTGTTTTCGTCAATACTGAAATTTTTCCGAGGAGGGAAAAAGAATGAAGAAAGTGTCCGCGTTTACCCTGATCGAACTATTGGTGGTGATTGCAATCATCGCCATTCTCGCCGGGATGTTGCTGCCCGCGTTGTCCAAGGCCCGCGAGAGCGCCCGCTCCGCCAACTGCGTCAGCAACCTCAAACAGCTCGGCACTGCGCTCGGCACCTACTGGGGCGACAGCGCCGACCTCATGCCTTACGGCTATATCAGCAACGCCGGGGTCGAAACCCGTTCGTTCTTCCACGTCTTTCTGCCCTATGTCCAGCGCAGCATGACCGACGAAGAAATTGACAACTCCTCGACCCAAATCCGCTATAAACTTTACATCTGCCCCTCGGCCCGCTATCTCCACCGCTACGGCGGGATCGTCGGCAGCTACGGGCACAACCGCCCGGCCGACATCTGGGGGTACAACGGCGGCCTCTCCGCCTGTTTGCCGCGCAAGACGGTTTCGATCCGCAAGCCCTCCGAAACCTTTGCGCTCGCCGACGGCCGGCTCGACATCAACGAGGACAAGTGGGTCGCCGGCACCCAGTACGCCAACACCGCCCCCGGCGCCAACGATGACGAACAGGTCGAGCTGCGCCACAACGGCATGGTCAACCTGGCCTTTTTCGACCTCCATGTCGATAAGCGCAAAGTCCTCGGCAGCAAGATCAGCGACAACAAAGTATTCTGGCTCGGCCAGCAGTAAAAACATATTTTTCCACACCGGGAAGAGGGTAAAAAACCATTCCCGGTGTTTTTTTGTCTTCCAAAAAGGCTCAGATGGCTCAAAACCGTCGCCTTTTATCGCCCGGCAAGGTTGTTTTTCATCGTTTTTATCAATATAATATCGTTCAGGAAAGGACAACAACATGCGTGAATGCGGAAAAACCGGCGAACTGCGACGTTATCTCAACAGTCAGTTGGCAACCCGAATTTACCTGCCCGGCAGCCCGCTGCCGTCGGTCCGGCTGCTGATGAAGCGCTTTGCCCTCGGCTACGGCACGGTACGCAGGGTGCTTCAGGAGCTCTGCCGCGAGGGCCTGCTCGAAAGCGTTCCCCGCAGCGGCTTCGTGGTCAGCCGCGGCGCCCCCGGCTACCGCAATCCCGGCCGCCGGATCGGAGTGCTGATTCCGGAACACCCCTTTTCCCGCGAAGGCGCGCCGGGGCTGGTGCTGGCCACGCTCGACGCAATCATCAAATACGCGGCAAGATTCGATTACGAAATCATCGAAATTCCGCTCGACGAATTCGACGAATTCGACCGCTTCAGCGAAACCATCCACTGCTGCGACGCGCTGATCGTGCTGACCGAGCTCGACGCGAAACACCAGAAAATCGACTTCGATGGCCCGATGAGCGGCATGTTGCTCTACAACGACTTCAACGGCCGGATTTCTGTAATTGAGATCGACCCCTTCAACATCGCGCAGCAGGCGATCGACTATTTCCGGCTGAACCGGGTTGCCAAAGTCTCCTTCTTCGGCAATTCGCTGCCGGACCTGCGCAATCGCGGCAAGATCTTTGAATTCCTGT
>JBFWIO010000129.1:0-8074 GCA_050255955.1 Victivallaceae bacterium | reverse complement strand
TGCCGAAAATCTGCATCGTTCCGTGGCTGACGAAGCGGCAGTATTTGTTCTCGTACCCCTTGGGATTGCGCGAACCGACTTCAAAGTCCCAGGCGTACTTGCTGAATCCGCGGATCGCCGCCATCCAGTTGTCGCGGCGGTGAATCAGCAGCGCCGAGTTGTAATAGTTGAAGGCCCCCTGCGGTGGCGCCACCTTTTCGCGCACGATCTTGTCGGCCTGCGCGGCAGCCTGGCGCATCACGCCGAGCTGGCCCTCGCTGTCGGAGTAGTTGAGAAAGCGGAAGTTGCTCTTGACCAGTTCATTTTCCTGAAACTGCCGCTTGAAGATCGCCGCGATTTCGCGGTCGGAAGGATCAAGCAGCAGCGCATAGGCATAAGCCGACACCAGCGGCCGGGCGGCGGCGTCGTAAAAGGCCCAGCGGACATTGGTCGCCGCCGGAGTGTCGAATTTCTGCTGCTGGCGGTCAAAGGTCACCAGCGCGCGATGCAACTCGGCAAGCTTTCCGGAATTGACGGCATACGGCGTCCCGCGCAGGAGATAAGCCATTGTCGCCAGCGAGAGAAGCCCGTCCGGGCCGTAGGCGGCGTGGGCCACCTGGCCGTGGTGGAACGTCGAGCCGTCGGGTTTGATGAGGTCGCCGTAGCCGCCGGTGATCACCAGTTGTTCGTCGAGAATCTGCCGGAGCGCGAGCAAACGGACATTGGCCTCGGCGTCATCCATGGTGAGGATCGAGCAGAGTGTATCGACCATCCCGGTACGCAGCACGTCGGCCGACGGCGGCGACCATTTGCCGGGGGCGATGGCAAAGGTGTTGAAACGCGAATACCACAATTGCGCTTTGCGCAGATCATCGAAGAGCCCGGCCTCTTTGAGCTCCTTGGGCATCAGGAACAACGTCTGGCCGAGGCCCCAGGTGACGAACATCGCGTGCCAATTGTGGTCGGCCCCCTCGGCAAAGCCCTGGTAACGCAGGAGACCGAGGATGTTGAGAACCGCGTCACGGATTTCCGGTTTCTGATAGAACTCGTTGCCGGGGAAGTCGATGCTGTAGGCGTAGGCGAGCGGGAAACAGGTTTTGGCGGCCATGTCGCGCCAGAGGTTGTCATAACCGTCGCGGGGTTCGGGGCCGCTCTTGAAAAGATACTTGCCGCCGGCTTGCCGGATGTCCCAGCTGCGGTAGCGCTCCAGCGACTCGCGGGCGGCACTCAGAATAATCTGATGCCGGGCGGCGACCAGGGGATCGTCGGCGGGAAGGCCGCTGTTTTTGAGCCAGGCGTGCATTCGTTTGCGGAGTTCCCGAAGCGATTCGCGCTGAAAATCGGAGACCGGCGGCGCTTTGGCGAAACGGCTTTCAAGTTTGCGGTATTCGCTCATAAAGACGTTGCCGGGAACCTCGCTCTGGGTCATCGCCGGACGCTTGGGGTTGACAAAGGGGAGCTGGAAGTTGCCCACCCGCTGCCACGAGGCGACCGGCGAGACCGCGTCGAGATAAAGTTCGACCGGTTTTTCGCCGCGATAGGTCATTGTCACTTGCTCGGTGGCGGCGCGGTTGGCTACCGGCTTGAGATCTTCGAACGGGGCGACCCGGATCGGCCGCCAGAACTTGAAATTGAGCGGAATGTCAAATTTATAGTCGCACTTGCGCGGAGGGTCGCCGATGACCACTTCGATTTTGCTTTTGGACTCGGCGGGGTTGTAGAGAAAAAAGGAGAGTTCGCGGCGGCGGCTCTCGGCGACCGGCAGCGTCAGCGTAATGCTCTCACCCGGCCGTGCGTCCCAGCGCAGCGAACGGGTGCCGAAGCGGTAAATCGACTCGTCAAGCGCCACCCGTCCGGTCACTTTGGCCGCATCCTCGGCGGATTCAAAGGAGTTGGCCGCCAGCGTCAGCCCTCCGGCAAGGATCATTCCCGTCAAAACTCTCAGCATAATAACCCCGCTTTTCTTAAACCACATCGATGTGGTTTTTTGTTTTTACTAAAGATAACCCCGGTCAAAGAAAAAAGCAAGGCTTCCAATCGTAAAAGGCCGGGAATCACCCCAAACACCGCATTCAACACAACCGGGAGCAAAAAAAAACAAAGGAGAGGAAGAAAAACGTTTCAGAATGAAGTATTATAGTATGTCGGAAAACAACCGTCTGAGGTAAATCATGCTCAACATCACCCGCGAAGAACGCGACCGGCTGAAAGCACTGGCCGCCCAAGTCGACGCCCTGATCGATCCGGAAGCAGACGCCGCCAAAATCGCCTTCTGGAAACGCCACAACACCTTGCGCGGCGAGCGTCCGGCGGTGTTCATCAGCCCCGACAACGCATGGGGCGAGCTGGTTCCGGCCTCAAGCCGCCTTTGCCGCGATCCATTCGCGCGCGAACTCGAATACCAGCTGTTGCAGCGGATCGCCCGCCACCGCTATCTGCCCGACGACGTGCCGCTGACCCGGGTGGTGAAAATTCCCAAAGTGATCCGCAACACGATGTGGGGCGTTGAACCCAAACGCGAATATTTCGGCGGCGACGGATCGTCCTGGCACCATATCCCGATCATCGAAAAAGCCTCCGACTGGAAGCAACTGTCGATGCCCGAAGTTTCGTTTGACGAAGCCGCCACCCGGGAACAGTTCGACTTCGCCCGCGAGCTCTTCGAGCCGGCGCTGGAAGTAAGATCGGTCGGACGCGCCGGGTTCAGTTTTCATCTGATCCATTCCTACTGCGATTATCGCGGGATGGACAATCTTTATCTCGATTTACTCGACGAGCCGGCAATGGTTCACGATGTGATGCGCTTCTTCACCGAGGGGTTCAAGTCGATGATCCGGCAGTACGAAGCGCAGAATCTGATGGAGCTCAATAACGACGATACCTATCACTACACCGGCGGGATCGGGTACAATGACCTCGAACTGCCGTCGCCGGATTATAAGCCGGGCCGGGTCCGCCGCTGCGACCTCTGGGCCGCCGCCGAAGCGCAGGAGTTCTGCAACGTCTCGCCGGAGATGCACGAGGAATTTGCCCTGAGCTACGAACGCGAACTTCTCGACGGCTTCGGCCTCAACGGCTACGGCTGCTGCGACGACCTTGGCAAAAAGCTCGATTCGGTGCTGAAAATCAGCAATCTCAGGCGGGTGGCGATCTGCCCCTGGGCCGACATCGACGATTTCCGCCCGGTGCTCGGCGACCGCTATATCATGACCTGGAAACCGCAGCCGAGCCACCTCGCTCACGACCGGATGAATTCCGCCGCGATCGAAAACGAACTGCGCGCCGGCCTGGTCAAAGCGCGGGGCGGCCGGCTCGAACTGATTCTCCGCGACACCAACACCTGCCGCGGCGAGCTGTCGCGCTTCGCCGCCTGGGTCCAAATCGCCCGCCGCGCCATCGCCGAACTCTGGGAATAATTGGCTCGGGAAAATACCTTGCGGGGGACTTGGCACTTGAAAGCGGCGATCCGGCGGCTATAGTGCATAGCAAACCAATCACAGGAGCCTGAAAATGACGCCATCACTGTTCTCCGTGAGTTACGCCGGGTACTGGGGCCAGCACCGGTTGTCCGCCGTCGAATTCATCGCCAAAGCCGCGTCGCTCGGCTACGGCGCGGTGCAACTCGCGGGCAAAAAACCCCACCTTGACTTCGTCGCAATCGGCGAACGCGAACTTGACGCCATCGCCGCCGCCGCGGCGGAGCACGGGGTCGAGATCCACACCATCGCCGCCTACACCGACTTCACCGCCGCCGCACAGCCTCCCGGCACCCCTTTCGTTGACATGCAGCTCGCTTATCTCAAAAGTCTCGCGGAGCTCGGCCGCCGGCTCGGAGCGAGCCAACTTCGGATTTTCAGCGGCTACTGCTACAATCCCGACAACTATCTTGATGAGTGGCAGACATGCGTCGCGGCGGTCCGCGAGAGCGCGTCGATCGCCGCCGGCTCCGGACTTAAACTCGGACTCCAGAATCACCACGACACCGCGGTCGGTATCGACGCCTATTGCGAATTTCTCGACGAGGTCGATCACCCCAATTGCTTCGCGATGTTCGATCCCTGGGCCCCGGCGCTCCACGGCGAGGATCTGTACGAGGCCGGTCGCCGCCTTGCCCCCCGGATGATCCAGACCACGCTGGCCGATTATGTCAAACTCCCGCGCTACCGCTATTTGCCGGGGCTGGTCAATTACGAAGCGATGACCCCGATGCTCCGGGCGGTGCCGCTTGGCGAGGGATGCATCGACAACGCCGCCTTTTTGCGCGGGCTCCGCGACGGCGGCTTCGACGGTTACGTGGTGTACGAAATGTGCTCCCCGCTCCGGGGCGGCGGCTCCGAAACAAACCTCGACCGCGCCGCCTCGCTCAGTCTGGCGGCGATCAAAAAACTGATCGCCTGAGCCATTTTTCTCCGCGAAAAAGCGTCCGGATGCTTGCATCCCGGCGTTTCCGGTTTATAGTGAACAGACTGGCATAATCACCTTTCCGAGGAGAAAGACTGATGATTTGGATCACCTGATCAGATTTCGTCCAAAAGCCGGGGCGATTGACTTGAAAAAACTTTCGCCCGGCATTATTCTGACTATACGAACTTTCAACCCGGAAAGGCTTCAAGATGAAAAAATGGTTCCTGTTGTGCGCCGCGGCTGTTGCCGCGATGTCAATCCAGGCGGCGGATCTGCTCGCCGATCTCACCCCCGGCCGCCTGCAAAAAGAGGTCGGCGACGTCAAACTGATCAAAATCGACGGCAAAAACGCAATTGAACTCACCGGCGTGACCGGCAAAAAGACCACCAGCAACAACCTCTATTTGAATTTCTCGCTGCGGCTTGCCCAACCCATTTCACTGGAAGGCAAAACGTTGCAGGTCAAAGCCTTCTCAAAAACCCCCACCCCCGGCTTCTACGTCCGCGCCTACAACGCCGGCGACAAAAAAGCGGCCTGGAGCTTCCTCTCCTGGAGCAAACGCATCGGCAGCGCCGAGACCACCGTCAACGTAACCGGCGGCCGCAGCGACCTGCTGCAGTGGGAACCGGCGATGACCACCGGCGGCAAAGCCGACAAAATCGACCGCATTCAGTTTTATATCGGGAGCCCCGAGGGTGAAACGCCCTTTGACCTGGTGATCACCGGACTTCAGGACGTCGCCGAACTCCCGGCCGACAAGGTTCCCGCCGGCAGCGTCCCGTCCGCCGCCAAATCCGAACTCGCCAAAGTGGTCGAGCTGCCGAAAAGCACCACGCTGGTCAAAAGCGGCGCCGTCAACGCCGAAATTCTCCACCCCGCAAGCGACGCCGGACGCGCCGCCGCCGCCAAAGTCGCCGCCGCGGTCAAAGCCGCCACCGGCGTCGAACTCCCGGCGCGCCCCGGTGTTGAAGAGGATTACAAAAGCACCAAAAACCTGATCATCCTCGGCAATCTCTTCACCAACCCGGCCCTGAAAGTTCTCTACAGCCGCAAACAGACCAACGTCGACGGCTTCCTCCCCGGCCCCGGCGGCTGGACGGTGGAATCGATCCTCGAACCGGTCAATTGCAATGCCGACGTGATCGTGCTCGGCGCCTCCGACGACGCCGGACTGGCCCGCGCCGCCGAAGAGTTCGCCAAACGGGTCAAGACCGCGGCCAAAGGCAAGACCCTCGATTTCCCCCTTACTTTCGCTTATGAGTATACTGCTGATATCAGCAAAGACAATACGACCAAAGACCACATCGAGAAAAACATCTCCACCGCCCGCCAGCGGCTCCGCGACGGTGCCCACACCGCACTCGGCGGCCAGCTCGCCTCAATCGGCGACCGTTACCGGCTTTTCCGCAACAGCGCCGATGCCAAATCCTATCTTGAAGTCGCCAAAATCTACGTCGAAAGCGCCAAGAGCGATCCTCGCAAATTCGGCGGCGCATGGGGTTTCGACAGCGACTTCCCGTCCTATGAAGCGTTGACCGCGTGGGACTTGATCGAGCACGACCCGGCGCTGAGCTCCGACGACCGGCTGGTGATCAGCAACGTACTGTTGCGCTGGCTCGACGAAGCGATCTATGCCGAGGCAAAGGGCGGGGCCAACGTCACCGGCCCGGTCAGCAACCACCTGACTTTCTGCTCGATGGGAACGATGGCGGGCGGCTTGTATTTCAGCAAATACTACGCCAAAGAACTCCCCCAGACCGCGACCTGGCTCAAAACCGTCAATCACGTCTTCCGCAACCAGGGTTCTTTCGGCAAGGTCCACGATGACTGTGACTCCTATCAGTGGCTGACCTGGCGGCATTTGCTGGTCTACACCTTGGCGATGCCGGACGATTTGATCCTCAAGAACGGAGTCGGCAAGCAGATGGTCGATATCGTCGGAATCACCATGGACAACCTCGGCACCCAGGCGCCCTACGGCGACGACAACGGCTGGCGTTCTTCGGGCGGCGACGTCGGCGTGCTCGAAATGTACCACGCCGCCACCCGCGACCCGATCACTGCGGCATTGCTCAAAATCAAGCGTGATGACGGCGCCAAACCCCGGGTCGGCGGTTTCTGGGGCCCGATCGATCCCAAACCGACAACCGCCTTTGACGGACTCAAGGTGCTGTCGATGGATCCCGGCTACTACAAGCATACCAAAAACTTCGGCAAGATTCCGCCGCTCGCGCGCAGCTACGACAAATTCTCCTTCCGCGACAAACTCGAACGCCAGGCACTCTATTTGCTGGTCGACGGCATCAACAACGGCGGCCACCGCCATGCCGACGCCAACAGCGTGCTGCGCTTCACCCAGTTCGGCCGCGAATGGCTGGCCGAAAACGAGTATATCAAAAACCAGCAGAAATACCACAACTCGCTGCTGCTTCTCTTTGAGGGCGAAGCCTATCAGCTGCCCGACTACATGGAAATTGTCGGGTCCGCCGACAACGACGATTTCGGTTATTTCGTCTCCCGCGCCAACAGTGTCGGCCCCGCCGACTGGGTCCGCTACTTCATCTGGCTCAAAAAGGATCAGGCCTGGCTGCTGATCGACGAAGTGCTGCCCGCCAAAGACGGCGTCTTCCGGCTCACCCAGCGCTGGAACGGCGTCGGCGAACGCACCGACCGTCCCGACGGCTACGAACTCACCCAGCAGGACGGCGTCGCTATGCGCATCCAGACGACCGGCGACATTCCGCTCTCGACGTACGACAACGCCGACCTCGGCAAACAGTGGGCGAGCTACCCCTACACCAAGCCGGTGATCCGGGTGATCGACCAGACCCTCGAAGGCACCCAGAAAGCCGGGTCCAAGGTCCAGATGGCCGCGCTCTGGCACGGCTCCGCCAAGGGCGCCGTTCCGGAATGGGCGATTGACCGGATCAAGGACGGCTTCACCGTCGATACCGGGGCCAACAGCTACCGGATCACCACCGGTTCCGGCGGCAAACTCGCGATCAGCCGCGCCGCCGAAGCCCAAAAGGTGGTTGCGCGCAAGGCGTCGACCGCCGCCACCGCCGCCGCCGCCACTCCGGCCGCCGTGATCGAGTGGCGCGACAGTCGCGGCAGCGACGGCGCGTTCTGCCTCACCGACCCGGCTATCCGCACGGCGCTGCCGTTCAAGCTGGAAGCCCCGACCCCGACGCCCAACGGCAACATCTTCATCGCCGGCGCGACCAACTCGATCGGAGCCCTCAATGACGGCCTCTGGGAAGACGGCGGCGACTCGGTCATGTTCAATCCCGATCAAAAGGTGGTGCTGACCTACAGTTTCGCCAAAAAACAAACCTTCAGCCAAGTCGATCTCCAGTTGTGGTGGGCCGCGAGCTCCAGCCGCGGCACCGCCTACAAACTCGACACCATGACCGTCGAGTTGAGCGACGACAACTTCACCAAAGACATCCGCAAGGTCGGCGAAATCAACGCTTCGGCGGCGAATCACCCGAGCTTCGGCAAGCCGGTGCTGTTCCGGGTCGAATTCGCCCCCGCCGCCGCCACCGCGGTACGAATCACGTTGATTCCGCAGAAGAACACCGCGCTCTATATCGGCGAAGTCCAGCTCTTCGGCAAAGTCGCCCCCGGGGTCAAGATCCCGGCCAAAACGGCGGTCTTCAGCCGGGTGATCCGGGTCAAAGACGCCAAACA
>JBFWIO010000128.1:0-8121 GCA_050255955.1 Victivallaceae bacterium | reverse complement strand
AACCGAAATTCAAGTTATTCCGCCGCGTTCTGAAATCAATATCCGAAATCTGTCCATTCCGACAGCTTCGCATGTTCGAATGATGAAAAAATTATAAATAAATGACATCTTCTTGAAAAAATATAGGAGTGCTTTGCATGCATTGGCTTGACTGGGTTATCACGATTGTTCCGATGTTGACTATTTTGTGGCTGGCGGTGCGCACCCGCAAACATGTCCGGGGGGTCGCCGACTTTCTGGTCGCGGGGCGGGTTGCGGGGCGTTATGTGATCAGCGTCGGCGACCTTCAGGTGATGCTCTCGGTGCTCACTTTGGTGGCGATGTGCGAGAGCTACTATCAGTGCGGCATGGCGATTAGTTTCTGGAACAATCTCTTGATCCCGGTCAGTATTTTCATGTCACTTACCGGCTTCGTCCTGTACCGCTACCGCCAGACCGCTTCGCTGTCGATGGGGCAGTTCCTGGAAACGCGCTACAACCGGCCGCTGCGCATCGTCGCTGCCGCCATTCGTACGGTGGCGGAAATGCTGACCAACTCGATCGGTCCGGCGGTGGCGGCGCGGTTCTTCATTTACTTCTTCGGGCTGCCGCTGAGCTGCGAATTGTTCGGAGTCAAAATCTCCACCTTCGCCATCGTGGTGATCATCACCTTGCTGCTGGCGATGCTGGTGATCTGGCCGGGCGGGCGGATTTCGCTTCTGGTGACCGACTCGATCCAGGGCCTGATGAGCTATCCGATCTTCGTCATTTTCACCGTCTTCATCCTGAGCGAAATATCCTGGCAGGCCGATGTCGCGCCGGTGATGCTGAGCCGGGTTCCCGGAGAGAGCTTCCTCAATCCGATGGATATCAGTGCCTTGCGTGATTTCAACTTGTTCGCGCTGGCGGTCACGCTGATCGGCTCGATCCTCAATCGCGGCGCCTGGATCGGCAACGACATCTCCGGCGCCGGGCGGACCGCCCACGAACAGAAAATGGCCGGCATCCTGGGGGCCTGGCGCAACGGGTTCTCGATGTTGATGATGACGCTTTTGGTGCTCTTTTTGATCACCATGATGACCTCGGCGCGCTTCGAGCCCCAGGCCGCGAAAGTCCGTAACGACCTGATCGCCAAAGTCTCCGCCGAGACCATTGCCGGTCGGGAACTTCAACAGGATATCCGGCTCGCCGCCGAAAAAATCTCGCGCGATCCCGCCGCCCGCACGGTCACGCAACCTTATTCGCGAAACCACAATCCAGACACCCCTTATCTCGACGCAGTGCAGAGCTCCCTGATGCGCGCCGCCGATACCGCCACGGGAGATGAAAAGGGACGGATATCCGGGGAATACAACGCCATATTCCAGCAGTTCCGCACCTTGTATTTCCAAATGATGATGCCGGTGATGTCGCGCCAGATTTTCCCCATCGGACTGGCCGGAGTTTTTGCGCTGCTGCTGATCATGCTTATGCTCTCCACCGACAGCGGCCGGATTTTCAACGCGTCGGCGACGCTGGTTCAGGACGTTGTGATGCCACTCCGCCGGAATCCCTTTGAGCCGAGTGAGCACCTCCGCTGGTTACGTGGAATGTCTGCGGGAGTCTGCATTTTCTTCTTCATCGCCTCACTTTTTTTCGCCCAGCTCGATTACATCCACATGTTTTGCAGCATTATGTGCGCTTTGTGGCTGGGGGCGGCGGGACCGATCATGCTGGGGGGATTGTACACCCGCTGGGGGACATCCGCAGGGGCGTTCGCTGCACTGGTTTGCGGTTCCGGCACCTCTTTCATCGGCTTGATCTGCCAGCGCAACTGGGCAGACGCGATTTACCCCTTTCTGAGCCGAACCGGATATCTCGACACCGTTAACGCGGTTTTCGGGTTCGTCACCGACTGCTGTTCGCCTTGGGTCGAGTGGCGTATGGATCCCTATAAATTCCCAGTTAATTCGGTTGAAATCACCTTCGTTGCGATGGCGGCCGGCTGCCTGTCCTATGTTGCCGTTTCGTTGGTCAGTTGCAAGGTGCCCTACAACCTCGACCGGATGCTTCACCGCGGCAAATACGATCTCTCTGGTGAAACCAGGACGGTCTCGGCGTGGAACTGGCGGAATGTATATGCCAAAATGATCGGGATCACTGACGAATACACCCGCGGCGACCGGGTCATCGCATGGAGCGTCTTCGGCTATTCAGTCGTTTACCAATTTCTGATTGCCTTTGTCGGAGTGTTGATCTGGAACATGATTTCGCCGTGGCCGGCGCAATGGTGGAGTTATTACTTTTTCATCACGCTGGTGGTGGTCGGCATTATCGTGGGCTCGGTGTCCACCGTGTGGTTCATGGTCGGCGGGATTATCGACCTCAAGCGGCTGTTCATGGATCTCGCCGCCAAGGCCGACAATCCGCTCGACGACGGCTGGGTGGAGGGCAATGTCGCGCTGGTGGACAAAGCCGGTTTCGAGGCCATCGAAAAGAAATCCCCCCCACTGTAAAAAATATTGCCAAGAAACATTGCCAATGAGCATAAGAATTTCCTCCGTTCATTTTAAACATTAATTCACCGCCACGGGCAACATTGCGTTAGACTTTGTCCCTCGACATTTTATGTACAATTTGGATGGTTTCCGGCGGGTTCAAAAATCTGTTTGAGCTGATGCGTGATTTGCGCGGTTGCCGTCGGGATGATCGCGATGACGGTTTCGTTTTTGAAAAAAGGAAATAGCTGATGAAAACAATTGCCCATAAAGTTGACTTCTGTGTGATTGGCGGTGGCATTGCCGGTATTTGCGCAGCGCTTGCCGCCGCCCGGAACGGACTGCGGACGATACTGGTCCATGACCGTCCCGTTCCCGGCGGAAACGCTTCCAGTGAGATTCGGATGTGGGTATGCGGAGCAAGAGGAGAAAACAATCGCGAGACCGGTATCATCGAAGAACTTCTGCTTGAAAATCTTTACCGGAATCCTGATGCAAATTATTCGCTATGGGACAGTGTGCTCTACGGCAAGCTCCGTGAGCAGAAAAATCTGCTGACTTTGCTCAATACCAGCTGTCTCCACGCCGAAATGAACGCGGGAAAGATTGCTGCGATCCGCGCCTGGGAGCTGAATGCGGAGACTTGGCATCAGGTGGAGGCCGATTTTTTCGCGGATTGCTCCGGGGACAGCATTCTGGCTCCACTTACCGGCGCCGAGTTTCGCTGCGGACGCGAGGGAAAGGATGAATTCAATGAGAGTATCGCCCCCGATCGTCCGGACTGCCGGACGATGGGAAACAGTTGTCTGATCCAAGCCAGGGAGACACCTTCTCCACAGGAATTCATCGCTCCGGAGTGGGCTCGCAAATACCAAGATTTCGAGTTCTTCCGTAATCGGGGCAATCTCGGGCCGGATGCACCGCTTCAAAACTACTGGTTCCTTGAAGTCGGCGGCGCCGGGGACTCGCTTCATGATCCCGCCCGCCATCGTGACGAACTTTTGTCCATTGCATTTGGGCTGTGGGATCTGTTGAAAAATCATCCTTACACCCGGGATCGTTATCGCAACTGGACATTGGAGTGGGTCGGTTTCCTTCCTGGCAAGCGGGAAAGTCGCCGCTACGTCGGCGACCTCATCGTCAATCAAAACGACGTGCGCAGCGGTGGCCTTTTTGAGGATATCGTCGCCTATGGCGGTTGGCCGATGGACGACCACCATCCCGACGGCGCATATCATCCGGGAGCGCCGACAATTTTTCACCCCGCGCCCAGTCCCTGGGGGATTCCGTACCGTGCGCTTTTTTCGAAAAATATCGAAAATCTTTTCTGCGCCGGCCGTAATATCAGCGTCACCCATTCGGCGTTGAGTTCATCGCGAGTGATGGCGACCTGCGGTCTATTGGGTCACGCCGTCGGAGTGGCGGCCGCATTGGCACACCGTCACCACGTCACGCCGCGCGGCGTATACCAAAAGCATCTGGCCGCGCTCCAGCAACAACTGATGAGGGAAGACGCATATCTACCGGGGCGTCAGTATGAGGTCTCAACGCTTACAAAAAATGCCATTATAACCGCCGGTAACGGACATTCTCCCGAAGGACTCCGAATGGGTCGCAATCGGATCATTAATGGATGTGATCATGCCTGGAAAGGGCGATCAGGTGATTCCGTTACCTATAGCTTGCCCGCCCCGCAAAGGATCAAAAACATCCGGATTGTATTTGACAGCGACCTCAATCGCAAGCAGTTGAACGTAGTTGCAATGCGGCCGCTCTCTTTTGAAGGCTTGAAGATGCCGGCCTCTTTGGTTAAAGCGTTCGTGATCGAGGTGCGAGCGCTTGAGTGCGATTGGCAAACACTTTATCAAGAAAACTGCAACCATCGCCGGGTGGTGTCACTGGATACAGACGTGCTTTGCGATGAAGTACGCCTTACAATACATGATTCATGGGGTGATAAAGAAGTCAGGGTTTTCTCCTTTGACATTGAGTAAATTATAACTATAAACGCATATTTTCCAACGAGTATTGCTCGGCATACGAAGCAAACGTTGATGGAAGTCTATATGTTCAGAATATTGATTTATAGCAATTTCAACAAGTAAACAAGGGTGCTGATCGAAAATACTCATCTATATATTACCTCCATGTAGCAGGAAGGAATTTTCCCGTAATACAGCCTCGGCGGTCATTTTGACCGCCGGGGCTGTCCTTTTTAACCAACGGAGGTCGTATGAAGATCGAAAAGAAGGTATTGACGGAAGCTCTGAGGGTGCTGGGTAAGGTGGTTTCGCAGACTTCACCGGAGGCGGTGCTACGACAGGTGCGCTTTCTGGGCTGTGGAGACACGGTGACCGCGATGGCGACGGACGGGAGCGAGGTGATTGCGCTTCGACTGGAAGCCGAGACCGAAGGTGATGTGGATTTCGCGGTCGAGTACAAGGCGCTCCGCGAGATAGTTCGGACGGCCAAGGGTGTTATGGAACTCGAAGGCGACAAAGTCGCCTGGCCGGAGATGCCGGTGGTGCCTGCCGATGCGGAGTCGGTGGACTTGCCGGAGAACTTTGCCGAGCTGCTGGCTTTGGCCGCGCCGGTGGTGGATCGGTTCGAAGTTCGGCGGACGCTTCAGGGGATCAATCTCTCGACGGATGGGATTGCGGTCACCGATGGTCGGCAGTTGCTTCATCTGCCAGTGGACTGGAGCCTCAAAACAAACCTGACGCTGCCGTTCCCGCACGCCCTGCTTGCCGCCGCTCCCCAGGAGCCGGGCAAGCTCTGGTGCTGGGGCGACTGTTTCAAGCTCGAAATCGGTAGCTTCAGCTGGATCGGGCGCAGTCTCGGCAGCTATCCCAACTGGAAGCAGGTGATTCCGGAGGACAAAGCATTGGATTACCGGATCACGCTCCGGGAAACCGAGCCACTGACCGCCTTTCTGAAAACCGTGCCGGATCATCCGCCTTACCATGGGATTGAGTTCAACGTCACGCCGCATGGCGTCGTGGTAATCCCGATGGACTTCCCCGGCATGGAGCTCAAGGTCGATGCCGAGTTCACCGGCGTTCGGCCGCGGGCGGTGCTCTCGCTCAACAAGTACACCCTGCTGCGAATGCTCCAGCAGGGCTATCATTCGTTCCGGGCGCATTCGGATGGCATGATGCCGGTCATCGCCGAGGGCGGTGCCGGCCGCTTCATCGCGATGCCGCTTCGCTTGAACCGCCCGGCAACAGTGCCGTCTCCCATTCAACCCACTCAACCCAACAAGAAGGAAACGACCATGGAACAGGAAACCAAGAAACCAGAAACGGAAGCTGTCAGCGCCTTCGACGAGCTCAATGCGAACGTCGAGGAGCTGCGGGGCAAGCTCAAATCGCTCTGCGAAGACTCGGCGGTGCTGGTCCGCAAGATCAAGGAAGCCGCGTTACAGCAGAAGCAGAAGGAACGCGAGTTCATTCAGGCCAAGCGCGCAATCGAACGGATCAAAATGGCGATCTGAGGCCGATCGTCGGCCTCGGGGTGTCGCGGCGGCTTTGCTCGCCTTGATCGAAAAGAAACAGAAAACAAGAAGAGCCGGAGGCATCGTGCCTCCGGCTCTTCGCATTTATGGAGAAAAGAAATCATGTTGAAACTCAATGCCAGTTACAGTAAGAAGGTGCCGGCCGAAGGCGAGTATTCGAGCCAGAGCTACCACGCCAGCATCGAAGTCGAGTTGCCGGACGGTTTGTCGCAGCCGGAGCTTCAGAGCCGAATTCACGCCACTTTCGATTTGGTGCGGAATTCGGTCGAAGCCGAATTGGGCGAAAAAACGCCCCGTAAAATCGGGGGATTCCAGCCGCCGAATCGGCCGTTTTCGGGCCCCCAGGGGGGTAGCTCACAGGAGGCTATGGAAGCCCATCCGGCGAGTCCGAAGCAGCTGACCTATCTTCTCGATCTTGCCCGCCAGCGCGGTGTCGCACCGCAACAGCTGGCCGGGCGTTTCCAGCTGGGTGACGTCCGGAGTCTGACCCGGCGGCAGTGTTCGGAGCTGATCAAGGAGTTCAGCGGGAGGGCGGCGTAATGGCGACGATCGATGAACTGCGGCAGGAGCCCCACTGGAGCTTCTCCTCGCTCAATACGTATTTGAACGTCTGCCAGGCACAGTACTTCTTCCGCTACGTGGAACGGGCCGAGGTCGAGAGGACTTCGAGTTGTTTTCCTTTCGGAAGGGCTTTCCATGCCGCGCTGACGGCGCAGGCTTGGGAATGCCTGATGGGAAGTTCGTTCACCCGGGAAGAGATCGTCGAGCAGTTCGCCGAGATCTTTGCGCTCGAAGTTGGAGCGACGCCGAACTTGCTCTACAAGGAGGGTGAAAACTTCGATTCGATGCTGGACCTCGCCGGGCGGATGCTCGACGTGGCACTGGCTTCCTGGTCGGATTATTACACCATCAAAGGGGTCGCCCAAGCATTCAAGGTTGAAGTGCCCGGTCTGGACAAGCCTTTGATCGGGGAGTTCGATCTGGTGGTTCAGGATGGGCGCGACGCCTGTATCGTCGATTGGAAGACCTCGGCTTCTCGTTGGCCGGCAGGGAAAGCCGACCGTGACTTGCAGGCTACGGTCTTCTCGTATGCCTACGACAAGCTCAACGACGCGACTCCGCTCTTCCGTTTCGATGTGGTGACCAAGGCCAAGAGCCCGGTGAGTGAGTCGCACTATACCTCGCGTGGAGTCGATGACTTCAAGCGGTTCGAGGTGCTGGCGGTCAAGGCGCAGGAAGCGATCAACAAAGAAGTATTCCTGCCAAGCGAAACTTCGTTCGCTTGTGCGGAGTGTCCGTACAAAGACAGATGCAAAACATGGCATATCGGGAAAGGAAGGTGACCTATGGGCCTCATGATGTGTGATGGAAAGTTCGTCGGCCGGGACGAAATCGCCTTGGTGCCGACGCCGGCAGCGACGCCGAGCTGGAAACCGGTGCCGCATGTCGAGGTGATCGACGCGGTGACCGAAGTGGTCAAAGCGCACGACTGGACGATTCTCGACGAGCAGTATGGCTTGGCGCGGGACGGGCAGAAGATGTTCGGGGTGATCCGGATCAATCGGACTAACTCGACCGACTGGAGCCGCTGCATCGGCATTCGCAACAGTCATGACCGCTCGCTGGCGGTTGGGCTGACCGCCGGCATTAGTGTGGTTGTATGCAGCAACTTATGCTTCGGCGGCAGCATGGTTCTGAAGCGGCGGCATACCAGCCGGATCGAGCTCAACGGGCTGGTCGTCGAGGCGATTGATGAGCTCGAGGACGAGTTTCTCACGCTCGAAACGGTGGCCGAAGATTTGAAGCTTCAGTACTTGAAGGACGACCAGGCGCGGGCGGCAATCGTGAAGGCGGCGGAAGCCGGCGCGGTCAACTCGTGCGACATTCTCCCGGTCTTCAAGGAGTTCAAAGCTCCGCAGCACGAGGAATTCGCCGACCCGACCCGCTGGGCTCTGCTCAACGCGTTCACCGAGAACGCTAAGAAGTACAGTCCGGCCCGGGCCGACGTCTGCTATCGGGGCCTTACTCGCCTCTTCGGCCTCGACGGTAACTCGCCGACGCTCTGGCAAAGATAAGCCGCGGTACTCCCGCGAGGCACGCCCCCGAATGGATCGTGGTGCAATCCACTCGGGTATCATCAACGCACCCCGT
>JBFWIO010000127.1:0-8142 GCA_050255955.1 Victivallaceae bacterium | reverse complement strand
CAACTCGGCACGCCGCGCCGCGAAGCGGTGCTTGAGTCCGGCCGGGCGCTCGCGGTGCCGCTCCTCACCAGCACGCTCACCACCGTTTTCGCTTTCTGCCCGATGTTTCTGCAGGAGGGGGCGGCGGGCGACTACACCAAATCACTGGGTGCGGTGATCACCATTTTGCTGATGGCGTCGTGGGTGCTCTCGATGGTCTCCACCACCAGCGCCTGCAACTACTTCATCAAAGTCGAACCGCTGCCGAAAAATCCCGACGGCTCACTCCCCGATCCCTATACCGGCTGGATGTACCGCTTTTACCGTACCTCGCTGGTCTGGATGCTGGCCAACCGGACGCTGGTGCTATCGGTGATCGGGCTGCTGCTGGCGGGTTCGTTCTACGCTTTCCGCTTTGTGCCGCAGACGTTCTTCCCGCCGGGCGACCGCAACCAGTATCTGGTCTATCTCGACTTGCCGGCCGGAACCCGGATTGAAGAAACCGACGCGACCACCCGCAAAGTCGCCGCATGGCTTCAGGACAAAAAAATCAATCCCGACGTCACCGGCACCGTCGCCTACGTCGGGAGCGGCGGCCCCCGCTTTTACCTCTCGCTCGCCCCCGACGATCCCGAGACCAACTACGCTTTTGTGATCGTCAATACCAAAACCAACCGCGAAGTCGAAGCGATGGTCGCCAAAACCCGGAGCTATCTCCTTGATCACGTCCCCAACGTCCGCGCCCGGGTCAAGCCGATGTGGCTTGGCGCGACCGAAACCGGCCTGCTCGAAATCCGCTTCTCCGGCACGGACAAGGATCTGCTCCTCAAGCGCGCCGCCGAGCTGGAGAAAACACTCCTCGCGATCCCCGGCACGGTCGATGTGCGGCAGGACTGGAACAACCGGATCTTCCGGCTCAAAGTCGATGTCGATCCCAACCGCGCCCAGCGCGCCGGGGTCAACACCCGCGAAATTGCCGCCGCGATGGATTTCTTTTTGTCCGGCCGGCAGATCGGAGATTACTATTACGGGTACAACAGCATCCCGATCGTCGGACGCGGCGTTGAGGATGAACGGCTGCTCGGCGACCGTTTCTACACCCTCGGCGTCTACTCCCGAAGCCTTGAACGCAACGTTGTCCTGACCCAGATTGCCGACATCTACGCCGAGGGCGAATACGGCCGGATCAAGCGCTACAATCAGGAATACACCGTCACGGTGAGCGGCAAAAGCACAGTGATGACCGCCGGCGAACTCTTTCGACGCATCAAGCCGACACTGGACAAAATGGAGTTTCCGGAGGGCAATTCATGGCAGGTCGGCGGCGAAATCGAGGAGTCCGGCAAGTCGCAGCAGCGGCTCGCCAAGTGGTTCCCGATCTGTTTTCTCGGCATCATCGTACTCTTGGTCTGGCAGTTCAATTCCTTCCGCCGGGCGGGGATCATCATCGCGACCATGCCGCTGATTTTCATCGGCGCGGTGGTCGGGATGCTGGTCATGCGTGCCGATTTCGGTTTTATGGTGATCCTCGGGCTGCTGTCGCTGGCGGGTTCGATCGTCAACAACGGGATCGTCCTGATCGACCGCATCGAGAGCTACCGCAACGAGGGCATGGCGCCTTACGACGCGATCATCAACACCTGTATCAACCGGTTGCGGCCGATTTTCCTGTCGGTATCGACTACCGCGCTGGGGGTGCTGACTTTGATCTACCCCTACAACCCGCTTTTTTACGGAATGGCGTCGGTGCTGATTTTCGGGCTGCTGATCGGGTCGCTCTTCACACTGGGCTTTGTCCCGGTGCTGTACTCCATTTTGTTCCGGATTCCGCCGCCGCGCTTCACGGGTGACTGCGCCGGAATTGACGCGGAGAACGGCCGAAGAAACGCCTGAAAGCGGTCGAGAAGTTGAGCGCGTCGCCGTAGCCCGCCTCGGCGGCGACCTCTTTGATCGAGAGGCCGGGCTTCGCCAGCAAGAGTTCGGCGGCGCGGCGGAGCCGGAGCCGGGCGGCGTAACGCCCCGGCGGCTCGCCATAAAAGCGAACAAAAATCCGGTTGAGGTGGGTCGGCGAACACCCCGCAACTTTCGCCAACTCCCGCCGCGACGGAATTGAATTCCAGTGGCGTTCAAGATAAGCCGCCACCTTCGCCAGAGGTTCCGGTACGGCCGACTCGGGAGCGAAATGGCGGAGGAAATCGAGAAGCCGGTAAGCGAGTGCGCCGTTTTCGCGCCTGACTTCCGGAACCGGAGCGCCGCCGAGCCGCCGCATCCGGTCGAGCAGAAGTTCAAACCGGGGCCGGTCAATCCCGCTCAGGTGTTCGACGCGGTCGAGGCCGCCGAGACGGAGATACTCCTTCAGCAGCGGGCCATGGAGCAGCAGCGAAGTTTTGACCGCGAACCCCTCCGGGCCGGGCCGGAGCTCCCCCGCCGTCCCCGGGCGGGCGAGAAAAATCTCTCCCGGCAGCACCCGGTATTCGCGATCTTCCGCACGCGCCGCCAGCGCGCCCTCGTGCACGTATTCGATCCCCAGCCAATCGAGCCGGTCGTGCCGGTAGGACGCTCCCGCCAGCCAGTGCACGTCGAACAAGGCGCTGCAATAGAGAAGTTCATTTTCCAGTCCGGCCCCGGTGAAATAACAGAGCCGGCAACATTTGCGGCGGCCGGGCCAGTCCGCGGCGTCGCCGGAGGCGGGATTTGAGCTCAAAAGCGTCATCGATGTTCTTTCTGCAAATATTCCGGTTACTTCCTTCCATAAAAAATACCATGTCAATGGTTGCGATGCAAATGTTCATGAAGTATTTTGATCAAAAAGGGAGAACCTTATGGAACCAATAATCGAAACCCTGCGACGCTACGTCCGGGAAAAGCTGTTCTGCCCGGAGACCGGGCTCATTTACGATTATCAGACTTCACGCGACCATGCGCACCGCTTCGACCACCTCCCCTGTGCCGAAGAGATCGCCGCCGACTCGCCGAATCCCTGCGGCTGGGGCACCGGGATGGAGGATTGCACCCTCAATGCCGGGCTGATGCTCGATACCGGGCCGGGGCGCGAACGCGAGTTCGCCGCCGCGCTGACCGGGGGGTTGCACCGCGTGGCGACCGTCCACGGCCGGGTCGGCTTTTTCGCCCGCGGGATTTCGCCGCGCGCGCCGGGCCTCGTCTACAGCAATACTTCGCGCGACCAGTTGACGCTGGCGGTTTACGGACTGTGGCGGCAAATCCACTCCGCCGGGGCTGACGGCGAGTTGCGCCGGAAATGCGCATTCCTCCTCCGGGCGGCGGCCGCCGACTGCCGGAAATTCGTCACCCCGGAAACAACTTACGACCTCCTCCGGCTTGACGGCAAGCGGGGACTGGTCTCGCAGATGTGGGATTGCCAGGCGCACGAAATGCTGCGTCTGCCGATGGTCTACGCTGCCGCGTTTGAAGCGACCGGCGAGGCGGAAGAACTGGACTCGGCCCGTTCACTGATGGCCGAGGGGGTGGCCAGAACCGCGGCGATGGACAACCAGGACAGCTGGTGGGATTTGCCCACGGTGCAACTGCAATTCTCGGTCCGGTTGCTTTTTGAATGCGGGTTCTTTCCGGAATACGAGGCACAATTGCGGCGGATTCTTGCGCGCATCGCCGCCTTTGCCCTGCCCCGTTTCGGCGAGGTGCTGGCCGAGGCCGAGGCGTATCGTGGCGAATGGGAGACGCTTAACGAAAACTGGCGTTTCCGGCCCTTTGTGCTTCAGCACGGCAGCGTCGCCCCGGACGGCTCGACTTCGGCGACCGGCGGCAAATTTTACTTCAATCCGGCCTACCCCGACGCCTATAAAATCCCCAATTCGCTCTTGCGCCGGCTGGGAAGCTGGCTCACCGTACTCAGCGCGGGAGGTCTCGCCATCACCCCCGACGAGTACGCCCGCTTGCAACGGCTGTTGAGCCGGATCGACCTGATGCGCTGCGGCGGCGACGGCCCGCTGCGACTGCTTCACGGCATCGAGCGGGCGGCGGCGAACTGAAAATCACTTTTGAGGCAACTTTCCGGAAGCCTCCGAGTCGAAAAGTATCGCCTGCGGCCGAGGCTCCCGCGTAGCGTCCCGCCCCCTGTCCGGCGTGACCGGCGACAGCTCGGCATGAGGGGGAGCAGGCAATTCAACCGCGAACTTGACCACCGCTTCCACCAGGCGGTCGGGGACGGCGGGATTTTCCAAAAGATTCTGTTCCTGTAATTCGGCGAGGACTTTCCCCTCAAGGTTGGTCACCCGCACCGCGCAATTGACCGCTCCGCTCCGGCTTCCCGGCTCGACATCGATGCGCAAAAGCGACATCGAGGGGTCGAGCGGGAACCTGACATCACTCAAGTTGCGCTCGACATTGACCGCACCGAGGTTGCTGCGTTCGAGCAGCAGTATTTTCGGACTGGCGGCCAGTTTTCGTTCGAGTTCGATCAGCTTTTTTTCAACCTCCGTCCGCAAACGCTTGGGAACTCCGAGGTCGTTGACCATCGCGATCCCGAGTTTCGGCATTGTCGCGAGTTGATCCGCCCGACCGGACAGTTTGTCCAGCGTTTCCGCCGCCGCCGCCGCGGTCTCTTCGAGCGTCGCCCGATAGCCGAAATCCGCCAGACGAACGCCCCGGCGGGCGTCGAAAATCACCACCCGCCCGGCGCGGTCAAAAACCATGATCAGCCCGGCATGGGGAATCTTCGCCGCAAGCTCCGCCGCCCCGGTCTGACTGAGTTTGATTTCGCGGAGCGCGGCCTCCACTTCGGCGCGTTCGAGAAGCTCGACATTCTTCAACCGGGAACATCTCGCAGTCGCCAGATCGGCCAAGTCGCGGTCGCCGATAATTGCCACGTTGACCGCCGCCAATTGCGCGGCGAAGCCGGCGGCAAAGAGAAGAGTCAGCAGTTTTTTCATCGCTTTTGATTCCGGTTGCTTTCAAACCTCAAAAAGGAAACGAAGTGCCCGGGCTGGTTTTCGGCTTGCGTACCTTGCGGGAGGCATTGGAGATTTTGACCCCGAGATCACGCCCCGGCAAGGGATCGGAAACCATATTGGGAACCTGCAAATCCTTCACCCCCGAGGTTCGCGAAATTTCCTCACAGCCTTCAAGATAGGCAAAAATCAGCTTTTCCTCCTGCTCGGGCGTCATTTGAGGGTCGGCTTCAAGCTGTTTCAGGAGTTGCCAAAAGAGCGCGGCCGAGCGAACCAGCGGCGACTTCGATGCGAGCGCGGCGTCGAGATTACGGTAGTACGCCTCCCGATGCAGAAACAGCAAATTGCCGTTGAACAAGACCGCATTGACATTATTGCGGAACAATTGATAAGTACCGGACAAAGAATCCGTTTCTCCGATCTGATAAGCCTCAAGCACCTGAATCGCCTTGGCCACGCCCGCCGTCGTTCCGGCGCGCCAATCGGCTTCGTCGTAGTACAGCGAACCGTTGAAATAAAAGTCGCAATCGCGGAGTCGCACGGTCACTTCCCGCAGCGAGGCTCCCGGCATCCGATCGAGGCGACGCTCAAGATACTTGCGCTGGAGTCCGGCGATCTCCCGGCCTTCACGAAGGGTCCGCGCGTCAGTTTCTTTTTCAATCGCGGTGTTGTTATTGACGAGCATCAGGGACGGCGGCATCGGAGGACGGGCAAAGTGAAAAGCAGCCGGTATCGGCAAATCGTATTTCTCGATGAACGCGATGGCCTCGGCAACGTCATCGAGCCGGGCCGGTTTGAACATCGGAAACCTTTTTTTCCAGCAGACCTCCCACTCGATCAAGCGCAACTCCCGGTCATCCGGAGCAAGCTTGACCGCCGCTTCAACCGCCCGCCTGACACCGTCGGCGTCCCGCTTCACCCGGGCCTCGCTTGCGAGCCTGAGCTGCCGCTCGACCGGCGTCAACGTGTTTTCGGGGGCATCAAGCAGGCGGCGGCAGCGCTCGGCCGCCGCTTTGACCTTGACCGAATCGGGATTATTCTTCAAAAAAGTGTCGGCCGAAGTCAATGCGGCGTCAAAGGTAAGATCCGCGATACAGCTTCCGATCATCCACAAACAGGCTTGCTCTTCGAGGGCTTGTCCCTCCCGCTGATCGCGCATTTTTTGTTCGAGGCTCAAACGGTAGCCCTGATAGCCGGAGCGTTGTGCCTCGGCCATCAGTGCGATCGCCGAGTCGAGCGCATTGAGCGCTTTTTGAAATTCTTGATTCTTTTCATAGGCGCGGGCCGACTTGAGAAAGGTTTCCGCCTCCGGATTCAAAGGCGTCCGGGTCCTGCGGCTTGCGCCGGACGCGGGCCGCGCCGGGGCGCTCGCGGGGCTTTCCCCGGCAAGCACCGGCAATCCGATGGCAATCACGCAAGACAGCAGCAGCAAAGGATATACTTTCATTTTCCCTCCTATAAACTTACCTTGAAAATACCTTCGCGCGAAGTGACGATCCAGAGCGATTTGCCGTCCGGTCCCGGATAGACCGAATTGGCATTGCGGAACTCCAGAACCGGCAGCGGCGAATTTCTCGGATTGGCAAGATCGATGAAGACGCCGGGCCCGGTGCGCTCCGGCAAATAGACTTTGTCGGGCCCGAGCATCACCGGCGAGCCCGACCACTCCCGGTCGGTATCGAGCGCATAACGGCAGCCGGGAAATCGAAAAAAGGCACGCTGTCTTTTTAATTTGGCCTGATTGACCAATGCAAAGAGGGGCGTGCTTTCCAGCGTTTTGAGATCCATCGCCAGTCCCCGATACGTATAGCCGGCGGCATTGGCGTAATAGAGCTTGCCTCCGGTCAGGACGGGCGGATATTTCAGCGCGGAGCTCTTGAGTATCCGGCACCCGGCGGGGCGATCGGGCTCCATTACCGCCAGTTTCACCGGACCGTAGTATCTGTCGCTCAATGAAATCAGTAAAATTGCGCGATCCGGATCGGCGAACAGAGTCCCCCTCACCATTGTTTTCTCCGCGTCGAGCGAATGCCGGATGGCTTCCCGGCGGTTGTCAAAAATAATCTCCCGGTTCTCACCGTCAACATCGCAGCGAAAGAGCGCCACGCTTTGGCCGTTGCCGAGGAGACAGTAAACTTTGCCCTTCAACGCCGCCACCGCGTAGATTTTCTCATACGGCAGATCTCCGATCCGGTAGAATTTGCCGGTGCCGAGGTCGGCGGCGACCAGATCGCTCTCATTGCGGATACCCATCGTCCCTCCGCCTTTGGAAGACGAAATGAATTGATCGGGAAACAAAACGGCGATGTGTCCATCGGCGGAGAAATGTTGCCGCTCGCTGTTGGCGCGAAACGTCCTTGGTGTTTGCGCCATCTTGCTGATGGTTCCCCGTTCCGGGTTGAGCTGAAAAATCCCCATGCTTTCGCGCTGGTTATGCTCGCCGAGAAGATAAATCGCTTTGTCCGTGCCGCAGGAATTGACGAAATCCCAGCCTTTCGGCAAATCGGCTTTGACAATATCGAGTTCCCGGTTGCATTCGCCGAGCAGTCGCCGGTCGGCGGCGGAGAGTTTCCGATCGGGATCGAGCGGCACCAGCCGGGTCATCAGAGTCGAGCGGAGATCGCGGCCGTTTTCCGTCAAAACCGCCTCCTGCCGGTTTGCCCGCAACAGTGCCGCAAGGTCCGGCGGCGGCTCCTTCTGTCCATGCCTGCCATAAGCTTGAAACGCCAACGGCTCCGGCAGCGCAAGGACTGCCGGTTCGTCCGCCGCCGCCAAAACTATAGCCCCAAACAATACCGCCGGCATCATCAATCTCATCATCAAGCTCATGATTGGACTCACCTCCGCATCCGTCCGCGCCGGATCAAGTTTCAGCATCCGTCTCCCGCTTACCATGGCCGTCCGTCCGGGCGCTGTCAAGTGGAAAGAAGCATTTTTATGCAATTTTTCACCGCCACAAGCGCCGCACAGGATACTGCCGATGGAGAAGACGCTGACGCGTGAAAAATCTTAGCGGGTGTCATCGCATTTTTTCGAAAAGGAGTGTCACCGGGGATCATCCGGGGCCGGCTGCCGGAAACGACACCTGACCAAGCAATGCGGACAGCGGCCGTTTCGGAAAACATATCGCCAGAACTGGCGGTTGATGCTGATCTGTTTGGCCGGACGGTCACAGACCGGACAGGATACCCGAAGAGAGGCGGGAAACGTTTTCCGCTCCCAGATCAAAATCATC
>JBFWIO010000126.1:0-8155 GCA_050255955.1 Victivallaceae bacterium | reverse complement strand
CGCAATATTCGATACATTCGGACTCAGTTTCGTAATCAAAGGCAACTTGGTCGATTTGCGCACCAGCGAAACCACCTCCGCTGCCAACTTCAAATCCGTCCCGAACGCCACCCCCCCTGCCTTCACATTCGGACACGATATGTTGATCTCCAACGCCGCTATCCCCGCCGATTCAGCATCCAGACGCGCCGCCACTTCACCATACTCGGCAATCGTCTTCCCCCAAATGTTGACAATCACCGTCGCCCCCGTCCGACGCAGAAACGGCATATACTCGTCGTCATGCAAAAACTTCTCCACCCCCGGCCCCTGCAAGCCGATCGCATTAAGCATCCCCCCCGTCACCTCCGCCACCCGCGGTGTCGGATTGCCCGGCGACGGCTCCATCCGGATCCCCTTGACCATCACCGCCCCCAGCGTCGCAATGTCAAAGTATTCGTGATACTCTTTGCCGTAACCAAACGTTCCCGATGCAACCATTACCGGATTGCACAACTTCAATTTGCCCAGATCACACCGTAAATCAGCCATATTCCACCCCGGTCGGTTATTTGATTTCGTCCGCCAGCCGCTTCAAATGCTGCAAGTCAAGCTTGCCTGAACCGAGCAGCGGCAAATGCTCGATCCGGATAAAATCCTCCGCCTTGGGGATCCATAGATTCGGCAGATTCTTCGCCCGCAACCCCTCGATGATCCCCTTTGGCTCAAGTTCGATTTCGTGAAACACCAACAGCTTTTCGCCGCGCGACGGATCAGCCTTGCCAGTCACCGCCACCGCCCTGCCCTCGGACTCCAGAAGCTCCGCGATCGCCCGCTCAACCAACTCGTGCGGCACCATCTCCCCGGCAATCTTGCTGAAGCGCGACAACCGCCCGGTAATCGTCAAATACCCGTCCGGACTCATCGCCGCAATGTCGCCGGTGTTGTAATACCCCCCCGCCAACACTTTGGCGGTCAGTTCGGGATCCTTGAGATAACCCTTCATCACATTGCCGCCGCGCACCAGGAGCAGCCCGCTCCGGTTCGGCGGCAGCTCGGTCAGCGTCTCGGGATCGACGATGGTGACGTGAATCCCCGGCATCGGGGCGCCGACGCTGTCGGTTTTGCCGATGGTCTTGCCAAGTGCCATAAAAGATGCCGATAAATTGACCGAGACGATCGGCGAAAGCTCGGTACAGCCGTAACCCTCGATAATCGCCAGCCCGGTCAGGTTGTGAAAGTCGCGGGCGATGTCGCAGCGCAGTTTCTCCGCCCCGGTGATCACCAGCCGCAACGTTTTCAAATCCCCGGCGGTAGCCTTGCGCATGTACATCTGAAGGAAACTCGGAGTGGTGATCATCAGCGTAATCCCCTCTTCGCGCAACAGTTTCGCCACCTGACCGGCGTCGAGAATATTCGCCAGCATCACCGATTTCGTCCCCGAAATCAGCGGAAAACCGAAGCAGACGGTAAAGCCGAAAGCGTGAAACAGCGGCAGACTCCCGATAATCCGGTCCTCCCGCGACCAGTTGATCGCACGCCAAAACGAGAAAATATCGCAGTTGATGTTGCGGTGCGTCAGCATGACCCCCTTGGGGTTGCCGCTCGAACCGCTGGAGAACAACAGCACCGCCACCCGCTCAAGATCACCGCGCGAACGCGGCGCGTAACAGCGCAGCAGCCACCGCCACGGCAAAAGCGCCGCCGCCAGCACGGTCAGCATCTTCTCTTTTTTGGCAATGCCGGCGGCAACGTCCTCCAGACACACCCTGCCGGGAAGTTCCTCCATTTTGAGTTTTTCGAGGAATTTCCGGCTGGTCAGAATCAGTTTTGCTTCGGATTTCTCAAGCGCGAGCCGCAGCGCCACGGGCCCGGCGGTATAGTTGAGCACCGCCGGCGAACGGTCGGCGTACATCACCCCCAGCAAAGTCGCCACCAGCGCGGTCGAGTTGGGCAGAAGCACCCCGATATAGCCGTCCGCCGGGCCGGGATCAAGCTTGCGGATCCGGCGTGACAAAATCAAAGAACGCACCAGCAGCGGAAAATCGGCGAGGTCGGTCGCCCCGAAATCCTTGAATGTCTTCCAGCGCGGACGGAACCGCACCCGGCGGGCAAATTCAGCGTGAAGCGGGAGCTCTCCCGGGAACGGCTTCATTTCGGCCTCCGCCCCAAGCAGCGAAATCACCTGCCGGAGCTGGAAAGCGTCAAGGTCGGGCGACACCGGGGAACCCAGCGAAACATTGACGATGATCGGCAACCTCGGCGGCGCAATAAAGCGCAGTCTGCCGCCGTGAAAAGTGAACAACCGCCCCCAAAGCAACCCCAGCCGGACCGGAATCACCGGCACCTCGACATCGCCGGGCAGCATCTCGCGCACCCCTGTGCGGAATTGTCCGAGCAAGCCGTTGTCGGAGACCGCCCCCTCGGCAAAGACGCAAAGCGCTTCGCCGCGCCGCAGCGCCGACTTGACTTCTTCGAGGAAACGCCGCATCGAGCGGGGATGGCGGCTCGACGGCACCTTGAGCATGCCGAGATACCAAAAGAAAAACCGCAGCACCGGGTACTTGAAAAAATCCTCATGTACCATGAAACGCACCCGCCGCGGCGTCGCGGCGAGAATCATCAGCGAGTCAAAAAAAGCAACGTGGTTGGCCACCAGCAGCACCGGCCCCCGGCGCGGCATGTGCTCGCGCCCCTCGGTCCTGACCCGCATAAACGTACAGCGCAACAACAGCGCCAGCAAACGGAAAAACAAACTCGGCCGCCAGATCACGATAAACGTCAAGGCAATCACCGCCAGATCAATGAGGATTGCCGTAGCGTTCAAAGTCATGGTTGCGAACTCCTCTTGGCGGACCGGCTCTCACTTGCCGCGCCGGATCGGCTCATGGTTTCTTCTTGGTCGAAGCCGCCGGCTTGGCCGCCGGTTTGGCGGTTGCCTTGGCCGGGGCGGCGGCCTTTTTCGGCGCCGACGCGGTCACCGGAGCGGCGGTCGGGGGAGTGAGTTTGCCGGCGTCGATTTCAGCGGCACGCTCGTAGCCCCAGTCGATCAGTTTGCGGCAGAAGCGGTCGCGGTCAACCGAACTCCCGAACCCGGTAACGCAGCCCATAATGCGCTTGCCGTTGCGGAGCGCGGTAAAAGTAAGACAGCTGCCGGCGTCGTTGGTGTACCCGGTCTTCATGCCGTCCACCCCGGGCCAGTGGGGATTGACCAGTTTATTGGTGGTGGTCAGCTCGGTTTTGCCGCCCCGGATAAAGGTCTGTTTGGTCGAGGCCCATTCCATCATCGGCGGGTATTCGAGCAGACGTTCGCCGAGGATCACCATGCCTTCGGCGGTGCTCAGCGAATTGCCGTTGGCTTTGCTCGGCAGGCCGTTCGGCGAGACGAAACTGGTGCCTGGCATCTTGAGCTCGGCGGCGCGGCGGTTCATTTTGGCGATGAAGGCCGCGATATCGCCGCCGCCGACGGTTTCGGCGATCTGGTAGGCGGCGTCGTTGGCGCTCTTGATCGCGGCGGCTTTCATCAGGTCGCCGAGCGGCATGGTCTCGCGGGTGTCGAGCCAGATGATCCCGGTGCGGGCGACCTTGGTCGCGCCGGCGGTGATCTGAACCGGCATTTCAAGCGACCAGTCGGGGTGCTTTTCCAATTCCTCAAAAGCCACCAGCAAAGTCATCATCTTGACCATCGAAGCGATCGGTACGCTCCGGCCCGGATTCTTCATCCACAGCACTTTGCGGGTATCAAGATCGACCATGAAGCCGGAAGTCGCCCCGGCGCTCAAGGGAAGATTGGCGAGATTGCCGTCCACCGCGGTGGAGCGTTCAAAGTCCTTGCCGAAATTGGGGTTTTCACTCGGTTTGCGATAGCGGTAGGTGACCACCGGCTGCTTCGGCTCTTCGACCTTTTCGGTTTTGACCGGCTCTTCCTCTTTGGGTTTGGAGGGGATTACCATCTTGATAACCACCACGTGCGCCAGCGCGATCACGATCAAAATGGCGACGATAAGCTTGATTCTGGTTTTGGCGATTTCATTCATGTTTCATTCTCGATTCTATAAGTAGCTGCCAAAAAAGGTTTTCCCGCGGCCGCGGGGGTGACTATGATTTCATCCTTGCCAGACGGTTGAGCGCACTCACCAGTGCGGCGACCGCCGCCCGGTCGATATTGGAGTGTTCGCCGACCCCGTAGATCAACGGCGCGTTCTCGTCGGTGCGAATGCCGATGAAGGCCATCGCCTGGGCATGCGCGGAATTGCCGAGCGAACGCTCGGAAAAATCGACCAGCATGAACTTCGGCACCGCGTCGGAATCATTGAGCGCATTGACCACCGCTGAAAGCGGCCCGTTGCCCTGACCGAAAAGCTCGACCGCGCGGTCGTTGTCGTGCCAGGTGAAATGCACCCCCAGCCGGTCGCCGGTGGCCTGGGTGATCCGCGAATAGTCGCTCATCCGGTAAGGCCCCTCGACATTGACGAATTCCTCGCGGAAAATCCGGTAAAGATCCTTGGAATCAAGCTCGGTCCCGGAAGCATCGACATGGTGTTGGACCACCGTGCCGATCTCCGGATGCATCGGCTTCGGCGGATGGATCCCGAACTCTTTTTCGAGAATAAAGGCAATGCCTCCCTTGCCCGACTGGCTGTTGATGCGGATCAGTTTCTCATACTGGCGGCCGACGTCGGCGGGGTTCAAGTGCAAATACGGCACCTTCCAGTCCTGGTCGAAAAATTCGCTGATCGCCTCGCGCTGTTCCAGCCCCTTGCGGATCGCATCCTGGTGCGAACCCGAAAAGGCGGTGAACACCAGCTGCCCGGCATAGGGATGGCGGGGATGGACTTCGATCCCGGTGTTCTGTTCAACGATCTGGACAATCTCCGGCAGATTGGAAAAATCCAGCCCGGTCTCGATCCCGCGCGACTGCAAGTTCAACGCCAGTACCGCGATATCAAGGTTGCCGGTGCGTTCTCCGTGGCCGAAAATCGTCCCCTCGGCGCGGGTCGCCCCGGCCAGCAGCGCAAGTTCGCTCGCCGCCACCGCACAGCCCTGGTCATTGTGGGCATGGATGCTGATGGTGGTTTCTTTCATATAAGGATAATGCGTGCAGAAGTGCTCGATCATATCCGCATACTGATTGGGAGGGCGGCGCTCGACGGTGGCGGGGAGGTTGAGGATGAAGTCATTCGGACTCGACGGCCCCCATGCCTCCTTGACCCGCTTGCAGAGCTCGATGCAGAACTCCTGATCGGTGTCGGTAAACTCCTCGGGCGAAAATTCATAACCGATCTCGCCGGTCAAACCCTGTTTCGCGATCTCCTCACGGATCAGCCTGGTGCCCTCAATCGCCATTTTGAGCACTTCATCGCGGTTGCGGCCAAAAACAAAGCGGCCGTGAAGATCCGAAGTCGGCACGTAGCAATGCACCAGCGCGCGTTTCACTCCCGCGAGCGACTCGACGGTGCGCTCGATCAGGTGTTTGCGCGCCTGGGTCAGCACCGAAATGCGGACGTCGTCGGGAATCAGGTTATCCGCGATCAACTTGCGGACGAAATCGAAGTCATCCTGCGATGCCGACGGGAACGCCACCTCGATTTCCTTGAAACCGATGTCGACGAGCATTTTGAAGTAACGCAATTTGTGCTCGGGATTCATCGGCACCGGCAGCGCCTGATTGCCGTCGCGCAAATCGACGCTCGCCCAGACCGGCGGCTTGGTGAGAACCCGGTCGGGCCACTGGCGGTTGACGATCCGGATCGGACACGGAGGTCGGTACTGACCTGATGGACTGTTCTTGCTCATGATGTTATAACCATTCCAATCAATCGATTCTATTGTTCAAGTTCCGGCATCAGATTGGCCAGCCGGATGGCCGCGCACGCGGCGCCGAACCCGTTGTCGATATTGACCACCGTCACCCCCGATGCGCAGGAGTTCAACATCCCGGCCAGCGCCGCCAGACCGCCGAGCGCCACCCCGTAACCGACGCTGGTCGGCACGGCGATCACCGGACATCTGACCAGGCCTCCCACCACACTGGGGAGCGCGCCCTCCATGCCGGCGATCACGATGCAGCACCCGACGCTTCTAAGTCGATCGGCGACCGCAAAGAGCCGCTCGATGCCGGCGACCCCGACGTCGGTGTACTGCTCGACGGCGATGCCGCAGAATTCAAGTGTCCGCCGCGCCTCGCCCGCCACCGGCAGGTCCGAAGTCCCGGCGGCGATCAGCGCGACCGAAAAATCCGGCCGCCGCGCCGCCGCGCAACCGATCACAAACGTCCGCGCCACCGGATCGTATTCCCCCTCCGGGAAACGGCCGCCGAGGTATTCGCCGCGCTCCCGGTCCAGCCGGGTCACCATCGCCGCGCCGGAGCGCTCCGCGAGCTCGGCGACAATCCGCCCGAGCGATTCGCAATCCTTGGAAGCGCCGTAAATGAATTCAGGAAAGCCGCAACGGCTCCCCCGCCCGTGATCAACCCGGGCGCAGCCGATATCCGCAACCGCACCCGCCTCGCGAGACGCCAGGGCCAAAGCATCGGCAAACCCGATTTCCCCCCGCCGCACCCGCTCGATAATCACCGCAAAATCCATCACTACCCCATACTTCCGAAGTAAAACAATATTTCTGTTAAATATACCCTCCCATGCCGCGAACGTCAAGCATTCTTCGCAGGAAAAATCCTCGAAATCTTCGGCGACTTCAACACCGGCGTCCGAATTGCCTTGCGTACTTATTCTACGCACACGCAAACGAGGCAACGCCCGCGCACCGCGTCCGGTGACGAGGGAATTCCAGCGACGGCAAGCGGCTGAATTGACCGACTCGGGGCTTGCAAATTGGCGGAAAGACAGATATGGTATCGGAGGAACGGCGGCGTTGGCGGAAAGACCGGCCAGATGAACTTCAAGCACGATTTTCAGAGTTTCTATGAAGAGATTGATCACTTTAGCGGCACTTTTGTCAAGTTTGGGGCTCTTTGCCCTCGAAATTCTCATCGAGGGCAGTCACGCCCGGTTCTCCGGTTCGCCACCGGTCGCTGGAATCGCCCGTGACGACGGCATCCGCCGCCTCACCGCCGTCGAAAAAGGCACCATCGAAGCCGCCGACTGGAAAATCGAATCTGTCGACCGCCGCTCCGCTTGGGTGGGAACCGCGATTGAAAGGGCCGACGCGGTCACCCTCGGCAAAGGCGGCGACTGGAATCCACCCCCCGGCGTCTACCGCGTCTCCGCCGTCCGTTCCGGCGGCGCGGCCGGACACACGACGCTGGAGCTCTACCTCATCGGCTTGTCTTTGATGGTCGGCGAGTTCGACCTGCTGGCGATTCCCGTGGCGGACGACCGCGTCGCCTTCATCACCGCCGACTGCGCGATGCCGGAAATGAGGGCGCAACTGACCCCCGCGCTGCCGGGCGAAGTCGATTATGAACTCACCATCCGTTTCCGCGCCAACAACCGCGACGAGGTCACCACATATTCCGGCCGGGTCAAAGCCGACACGGCATGGCACATCACCGGCGCGATGGGCTCGGACTTCCGGGGCGGATATGCCGCGTTGACTTGCCGCTACCGGGGTCTTGAGGGGCGCGCCGCCTTTGCCATACGCGGCCTCAATCCGGCCAAGGAGGACGCGGGCCGCTTCATCGGCTCGATTTCGCCGCTGTGGTACGCTCACTACGTCGCCATCCACGAATCCGGCTCCGCCGCCGCGCCGGTGATGAAGCAGTTTATCGAAAGCGAACACGCCCGCCGCGGCGAAATCGGCGTCATATACACCCCCAACGCAAGCCGCGACGGCGGGTTCGGCATCTATCAATTGACCAATCCCAAACCGACCGAACAGCAGCTGTGGAGCTGGAAAGCCAACTGCGCCGAGGGCGCGCGCCAGCTCGAAGCCGCCCAGACTTACGCCGACCGCTGGATGGAGAAGCAGCGCCGGCAGATGCTTGACGAAGGATTTTCGGTACCGGTGCCGCCGGTCTCGTACGGCGCGGTCACCTTTGCCGAAGGCACCGGCCGCCGGATCGAGCACGCGGTGGCCTTGAAGCGCTACAACGGCGCGTCCTCCGGCAACTTCTGCGTCTGGGACAATATGACCAAGCAGTGGAAATTCAACCCCAAAAACAACATCGGCATCAACTACGTCGAACGCGTATCCTCCGAGGTAAAACAATGATCAG
>JBFWIO010000125.1:0-8247 GCA_050255955.1 Victivallaceae bacterium | reverse complement strand
ACGTTCTCGGCAGAGAGACGGCCGATGATTTCCAAAACCACAACGTTATCCTCGATACGGCTTCTGACTTCCATGTGCTGTATTCTCCTTTTATATAATTATATCATAGAAACATGGCAACTGCAATCTTTTCTTCAGAAAATTTGAGCTAAATTCAGTGCCGGAACAAGAGTCTGAAACCGATGCCGCGATCAGGGAAGGAGAGTGGCGGCATGTTCCGCTCGGCGAACAGACCTCGATTGCCTCCTCAAACGATAGTTTCTGCCACGCCTGCTTCGCGCTGTGGTTAATATAACAGAACTATTCTGAAAATCAACCGCTAAAGCCGAAAAAGACGCACTTTGAGTCAAGGCCGGGTGAACTGGAATCAGGAACCCCGGCGGGGAGGGATTTGCAAAAAAAACATTCGACATGTATTGTATGGATGCGGCGACAAACGATCGTGCCAATGATTGCTCGCCGCAAGGCGTCCAGCGCGGCTTTCCGTTCCCGTCTTTGTCATTTCCATGATGATCGGCCGCCGCCTCGATAAGCCAAAACGACAAGGAGAGACATGACTGATTTCGGGTTGCTTTGGCGGCGCCGGGTGCGGCGGTCGGGATGGCTGGTTTTTATTCTCGCCTTTCTTGCGGGGCGGGCTGCGGCCGGTCCGGTGGGCGATATTTCCGCGGTCGGCAAGGATCCGACCGCGGGCAAAAGCGCACTCAAGGGCGAGCTCGAAGTTTTTCCGCTCAGCTCGGAATATCTGGTGGTGGCCGGACTTTACGACGCCTTTTTCAATCGCGAGCTTTTCCGTTCGCACAAAACGCGCCTGACGCTGGCCGACCAGCTTTTCGGCACCGGCGCCTTGCCCAAATGGTCATACCGGTTCTTCTATAATTTCGCCACCGCCGAGTCGATGAGCGCATATTTGCCGCAGATCCGGGACAACTTCCAGAATCCGGCCTATTTCCGGATCACCGTCAACGGGGCGCCGGCCAAGATCGACCGCCTCGGCTACTGGATCAACGCCGTCGGCATCAAACGGATGCCCCATCTCGCCGAATCCGGAACCGAACTCACCAACAGCGCCGAACTGGTGCCGTTCGCGTACTTGAAACTGGACAAGCCGCTGGTCAACGGCAGCAAGGTCGAAATCGTCACCGCCAACGGCGAAAAAGCCTCTTTCACCTACGACGATGTAAAAACCGTCAGCCGGGCGATCAAAGTCAACCAGGTCGGCTACGCCCCCGAGGCCGGACAGAAGTATGCGTATTTCGGGATGTGGCTCGGCGGCGAACTCGGCCCGCTCCCGGCCGCGGAGCTGGCGGGCAAGGAGTTTCACCTCCGCAACGAAGCCGACGACGCGATCGTCTTCACCGGCAAAATCGCGCCCCGCAGCAAGCTCCAGTCGATCAAGCGCGACGGCAGGGATGTCCTGCTTGACGGCGAAGAGGTTATGGAACTTGATTTCTCGCCGTTCAAAACCGACGGTCGGTACTATATTCAGATCCCGGGTATCGGCCGGTCGTGGGGGTTTACCGTCGGGCCGGACGCGGTGGGGCGGGCGTTTTACGTCCAGATGCGCGGCCTTTTTCACCAGCGTTCGGGAATGGCCAAGGAGCCCGCCTATACCGGCTGGCCGATGGGAGCGGACCATCAGTTTTCCTATCGCGGCGGCTTCGTGCCCAACGACCGCCACTACAAAGGCAAAGGCTCGCTCTTTACCGACGCCAAAGGCAAGAGCGTCGATCTCCGCCACTTCGACGTGGTCAAGGCGACCGCCACCAAGGAGATGCTGCCCGGCGTCCGGGGCGGCTGGTGGGATGCCGGTGATTTTGACCGCCGGACTTATCACTTTGAGGTGGTTGATGCGCTGCTTTCGGTATTTTTGCTGTTTCCCGACCATTTCCGGGACGGCCAGCTTGATATTCCCGAATCCGGCAACGGGGTGCCCGATATTGTCGATGAGGCCGTCTGGGGCGTCGAACTCTGGCGCCGGGCCCAGAACCCGGCCGGCGGCGTCGGCTGCTGGCTGGAAGCCACCAGCCATCCCGAGAACGCCGACCCGGTCGAGGACACTCAGCCCTATTATCTGGCGATCCCGACCCGCGAGAGCACCATCCAGTACTGCGCCCACGCTGCCAAGCTTGCCCGTGCGCTCAAGCAGAGCGGTGACCTCAAGCGCGCCAATCTTTATTTCGACTCGGCCCGCGCCGCCTGGAAATACGCGGCCAACCCGGAAAACCGGGCGAAAACCTCGTTCACCATGCCCAAGATCGGGCCGGTCAAATACGCCGAGCCGGAGGAGCTGCCGCCGGAAGACCTTTTCAAGGCGGCGCTCAACATGTATCTCTTTGCCGAAGAGGAGGAGTATGCCAAGGCGCTCGACAAAATCGATTTCGACCCCGTCCTCAACCGGGTGCGCGAGGCCAAAAGCGCTTATTTCCTGAGCGAACTTGTGGAGCGGCGCATTCCCTATCTCAAGCCGATCAGCAAGTATCGCCAACTGGTGATCAAAAAGGCCGACGAACTCCTCAAAAGCCAACAGGAACTCGCCTACCGCAACATCAACTGGCCGCTCGGCAGTCCCTATTTTCTGTTCCTCGGCTGGGGCGCGGGACTGCCGTTCCAGAAGGGGAGTTACCTGATCATGGCCTGGTATCTTGAGCGCAATCCGCGTTATCGCGACGGTGCGCTGCTGTGCTTTGACTGGATGATGGGGACCAATCCGATGGGGCGGAGCATGACCACCGGACTGGGGACGGTCTATCCGGTGCGGATTCTGTCGCTGCCGATGTGGGCCTGGCGCGACCGGCTGGTCGATCCGATTCCGGGGATCACGCCTTACACTTTCTCGGGAACCAATCACTATTCGACGTCCAATATGATCTATTCGTACAACTTTGAGCCTCGTCCCGACCACAAATTCGCGGGGTGCAACATCAATATGCTGCCTGCTTCGCTGGCCGGACGCGAGCCGCTCAAACGCGAGGATACTTACAAGATCGTCCAGCAGACCATTCCGGTCTGGCGGCGTTTCGCCAATGTGGAGGGGAGCGCGGTCAATCAGAATGAGTTTACGGTGTGGGAGACGATGGCGCCCGCCGCCGCCGCCTACGGCGCGCTGCTGGCGCCGGGATGGATGCCGCCGGCGGATTGGAAAAAACAACAGCCGGAGCCGAATATCCGCAAAATACCGGGATATATTTTTCTGCCATGATAGAATTGACCGAATGCTTCGGCTGCGGCCTCTGCGCCGTGGCCTGTCCCTGCGGGGCGCTGGAGATCAAGCTCAACCGTCAGGGCTTTTTTACGCCCGTCGCGTATCCCGACCGCTGTATCAAGTGTGGTTTGTGCGAGCGGGTCTGCCCGCTGCGGAGCAGGCGTGAATCCACGGCGGCGCTCGACAGTTTCGCGGGCTGGAGCCTCGATCCGGCGGTGCGGAGCAGATCAAGTTCGGGCGGGATCGGCTTTGAACTCGCGCGTGCCGCGCTGCGTGCCGGATACCGGGTCTCTGCCGCCGCTTACGATGTGGAAAGTGCGACAGTCCGGCAGTTTGTGGCGGATCATGAGGATCAGCTCGGCGCGGCGGCGGGGTCGAAGTATCTTCAGAGTTTCACATTTGACGCGTTCGCCGAATTCCGCAAGCCGGGGCGTTTCGCGGTCTTCGGCACGCCCTGCCAGATCGCCGGGGTGCGCGAATTTGCCGGGCTCAAGAAGCGTACCGGCGATTTTCTCCTGATCGATTTCTTCTGCCACGGGGTGCCGTCGCTGCGGCTGTGGCAAAAATATCTGGCCGACGCCGAAGCCGTGACCGGACCGGTCAGGCGCGCCCGCTGGCGGACCAAGGACAACCGGGACTGGCACGACTCCTACGCCATCGCGCTGGAGGGCGAAAAAAGTTCGCTGATTTCGGGCGCCCGCGAAGACGACCTCTTTTACCGTTTTTTCCTCGGCGGCCTCTGCCGCAATCCCTCCTGTGTCAATGACTGCCGCTTTCAGGGCATGTCGTCCGCCGCCGATATCCGGCTCGGCGACGCCTGGGGCGAAGCTTACGGCAATGATTCACGCGGCGTCAGCGCGGTTGCGGTCTACAGCGAACGCGGGCGCGAACTTCTCGAACGACTGGAGAATTGCCGTCTTGAGCCTTATCCGGCACTGATTCGGGACAAGGCAAAGCGCAAGGCCGCCTACAGTCCTCCGGCCTGGCGCTACGCGCTCGACCGGCTGGCCGGAACCGGCTCATTGCGGTCGGTGTGGGGGAGCGTGAGGATGCTCACTCCGATTTTGCGGCTGCGGAACCGGCTTGCCAAATTATTCGGCCGGAGCTGAGGACTGCTTCAATCCAGCGGTTTCATCGCCGGGAAAGCGACCGTGTTGGAGCGCCAGTCGAGCAAACTCAGGTTGCGGAAGTCGAAGAGTCCGGCGTTGGCGAGGCGATTCTTGAGCTCCTGCGAATCTTTCATGCGGTGAAGCGTGTAAATCTCTTCGCCGCCGTTGCGGGTAAGTTCGTCAGGCAGTCTTCCCCGGCTGAATTTGAGGTTGGCGAGGTCAAAGGAGTTGCCCGAGCTCATCCGGTCGGAATAGGTCATGCCGGTGATCGAGAGCGGGGTCTGGAACCGGTAACGGATCAGGCCCTCCGCCGCCGGATGGTTCGACGCCTGGTCGGAGGCGAGTTCGCCGAGGCTGTAGGTGCGGTCGGTGAAATAGTCGGTGCTGACGCCGGCCTGGGTGCCGACGGGGTTGTCGTTGGCGAGGAACGGAATCGAGATGCTGTCGGTATTGGGCGTCTTGCGGTAGGTCGCGTCGGTGAAGCTCCAGTTGCCGATGTCGCCGCCGGCGCGGTCGCCCTCGTCGGCTTCCAGCGCAAGCTGTTCGGCGTCCTCGCGCGACAGCAGCAGCGTCTTGATCGAGGTAATGCCGATCCCGCCGAAGAACAGAATGCCCACCACCACAAAAACGATCGCCAGAAGCGAAATCGTCACTTCAAACGTGGCCTGTCCGGATTGCCGACGGCGTTTGGCTTTCATGATATCACAACCTTCCCGGCCCGGTGTTGTTCCCCGGGGTAAAGTTGCCCGGCCCCGGCGCCCAGCGGGCACGTCCGCAGGCGACGTCTTCATTGGTCAGGATTTTGCCGTTTTTGGTCAAAAAGTAATGATAGCCTTGTTTTTTGGTGCCGAAATAAGTGCGGATCGAGCCGTCGAATTCGACGTATCCGGGGGCGGTGACCTGGGTGGCGACATTGTCGGGAACGAGGTCGCGCCGGGTCTGTTTTTTGGGATCGGGCTCGTCGATTGGCTCCATCACATAGGGACAGTTTTTGGTCGAGCCGAGCCAGGCTTCCTGGAGCCAGCCGGCGCCGGTGCCCGGATTGGCGTCGAATTTGTAGGTGTCGGTGAACAGCAATTCGGGGGACAGGAGATCGACGCCGGCAAAGGCCGGATTGTAAATTTTGCGCAGATAGTCCGGGCTTTCGAGTTTCAGCAGCGCATCGCGGTACTGGGCGGTGCCGTCCGGCGGGTCGTCGAGCGAGCTTGTCACCGAGAGCCAGATCAGGAAACGTTTGAGGTCGTCCGGCCCGTTGGTCAGCATCGACAGCGCATAGGGCATGGTGCTGGGGATGATGGTCGCTTCGCGGAACACCGGCAGAATGATCTCGCTGTTGATCGGCGCGTCCGCCGCGTCACGGCCGTTGTTGAAGTAGCCGAGCGGCTTGGCGACCACCCCGTAGATGGTGCCGTCGCCGGAGGTGGCGTGACCGACCGTGGTGGTGCGGGTCTGGGAGCGGTGATAACCGAGGGTACGATCCTGCGCGCCGGTGTTGCCGTTGAGCAACCGGGTGGCGTTGACGGTGTCGTGGGCGGCGGTCCGGTTGAAGCGCGGGACGTTGATGTAATTGTCCACCGCGGTGTAGGCGCCTTCATACAGCAATCCCGGCTTGATGTCGTTGCGAAGCCAGTAGCCGCGCTGCCAGTTGCTCTGGGTCTCGCGATAGGCGTTTTCGTCGTAGGACGTCGGGAACCAGCGGCTGTCGTAGAGCGCCCAGTTGACTTCATTGAGCTTGCCCGTGGTAAGCCGCTCGGCGGGTTCCTGCCAGTTGGAGGCGTAGCCGTCGGCCAGATCGAGGGTGGAGACGTCCGAACCGCCGTAGGTGATGCCGAGGGTCATCAGTTCGCTTTCTTCGACGAACGGAGCCGCGTTGTAGTCGGCCCGCCACCAGTTGCCGGCGGGGTCCGTTCCCTGCTTGGCCAGCTTCATCAGCTGCCAGTAGCAGTAATCGTCGGTCTGGATCGCCCGATAAAGGCCGGGGTCGCTCAGGAGCAGTCGCAGCGAGCCGATGTTGGAGCTCCACACTTCGGGCATTTCCGAATTGCGGCTGTTGACCCGGACCGCCGCGCCCTGCGAGGCGATTTCGCTGACCAGTTTGAGGTAGGGGGTGAACCAGTCATAGCCCTGAATCGGGCGTTCGCGGTCGTCGTGGATCGGCAGCGTCCGGCTGGCGTAGTATTCGAACATGGTGTTGTTGGCGGGCATCCCGTTCTGCTTGGCGGTCTGCTGGACGGCGAGACAGCCGAGGAGCGGCACGACGAAGCTCACGCGCGACTGCGCTTCGCTCAGCGCCTGGACCCGCGACGCCCGGCGGTCGATGGCGTATTGAATCGCCTGCGGCACCGTGAGCGGTTTGCGGTATTCATCGGTCAGCACATAAGGCACCGCGAAGCCGCCGTCGTCAACCAGGATGGAGGCTTTGACCAAATTGAGCTGGCCGATCATGTTGAGGCCGGTGACCTGCCAGTTGGCGCCGGCCATGGCGGCGGCCTGCTGGGCGGTTTCGACTTTGATTTTGGCACGGATGGTGTTGTGGTAATCAAAAAGCATGATCGAGCCGAGGATCAGTGCGAAAAGCACGACCACGGCGATCAGCAGCACCTGTCCGGACTGGCGGGACGATTTTTTTTTCATAATCCGGCGTTCCTTTCTCAATCCTCATCCAGGAGACGCTTGGCGTAATTGTACATCCGGACTTCGCCGGTCGGTTCCGGCGCGGTGACCCTGCCGGAAGCGCTTGCCGAAATGCTCATCACCCGCTCCAGCGCGGGAACCAGCAGCGGCGCATGCTCGATCCGGGCGGTGAAACGGGTGTTCTCGGTGAACGGCGAATGCGAAAACTCAAGATAGCCGCGTTCGCCGAAGTCATACTGCCAGAATTCATAGTTGACGCCGCTGCCTTCGCCCATGCGCATATAGCGCTCGGCCTGGTTGCGGAGCGAAGTCAGCGACGTCTGGGTCAGCGGCACCCGGTTGGTGGTCGAGATGTCGCGGCCGGAGACCCCCATTGCCGCCACCCGCGCCGCCTTGTGGGTGATCTCCCCGGCGTAGCCGAGCGAAAGCCCCTTGGCGCCGTAAAAGGCGGCGTAGTCAAGCGCCATCTGCCGCCCGACCCAGATGAAAATCTGCATCATCGCGAATAGCACAAAAAGAAGGAAGAGGACTCCGAAGAGCCCTTCCACCATCGCGCTTCCCCGCTGGCGGGCGCGTTTGCCGATTTTATGCGATCGCTTCATATAACACCCCGATCATCAATATAACGGGGAAGCATGAAAATGCAAATGCGATTTTCCGGCTTTTTGGCCGGGTGAGGGGAGAGGCGCCTTTCAGCGCAGCGGTTTGGCGTTGCGGAGGATCTCAAGCTTGAGGTATTCGAACCCTTCCTCGGGATCAAAAGCACCGACGATTTCGCCGAAGCGGAAGATGACTACTTTGCCTTTGCCCGCCCCGGCCATGCCGAGGTCGGCGTCGCGGGCTTCGCCGGGGCCGTTGACCGCGCAACCCATTACCGCGATCTTGCGCAGATGGATGATGTGGCCGGAGTTCTTGACTTCGCTGACCAGGTTCTCGACCCGGTTGGCCAGGTCGATCAGATTGACTTCGGTGCGGCCGCAGGTGGGGCAGGAGATGATTTCCGGCGAGGCGTCGGCGAGGCCGCAGCTCTCAAGAATCCGGCGGCCGGTGATCACTTCCTCGATCGGGTCGGCGGTGAGGCTGACCCGGATGGTGTCGCCGAGGCCTTCGAGCAGCAGCGTGCCGATGCCGACCGCGGATTTGACGATGCCGCGGCCGGGGGTGCCGGCTTCGGTGACGCCGAGGTGCTGCGGATAGTCCGAGCGTTCGGCGAAGAGCCGGCAGGCGGCTACGGTGAGCGGAACACTGGATGCTTTGAGCGAAACTTTGATCGCGTTGAAATCGCAATCCTCAAGCAGA
>JBFWIO010000124.1:0-8288 GCA_050255955.1 Victivallaceae bacterium | reverse complement strand
GGCGAAGGGTACCCCCAGGTGTTTGCCCGTATGCATTGCAGCCACAGCGACCAGAATATGGCCGGCGACGCCGAAAATCACGCCACCGTGATGCTCTACGGCCCCGGCAAGCCCGATATCGAAGTGGTGGTAAGCTCGGTTCAGGCTTATTCCCAGGGTGAACAGTTCAATATCTGCGGCACCAACGGCGGCCTCTCCGGCGGCGTTGACGGCCTCAAATGGAAATACTTCGTGCCGGAAAACGAACCGGCTCAGGCGCTCTGGCAGCCCTGGAGCCGCAACCGCGAATACTGCGGCGAAACTCTTTCCTGGATCGAGGAATCGTGGTCGCACAAAAACGGTCAGCGCCCGGCCTTTGAAGCGATCGTCCACTCTTTCTACGATCACTTGTACGACGTCATCGTCAATGGCGCCGAACGGATCATCAAGCTCGAAGAAGTTCGCAAGCAGGTTTTTGTGATGGAAGAAGCCCACAAGCAGAACCCGCTGCCGCGCCGCGTGCAATAAGGTTCTTTTCCGCTTCGCCGCGTCTCCGGCCGAAAATGGCCGGAGACGCTTTTTTTTGGTTACACCTTGAGCTTGAAAATCCGCGCCGCGTTGTCGCAGAAGACCGCCTGATGGTGTTCCTCCGGCACCAGCCGGGCGATGAATGCGACATAATCGGCAAGGTTGACCAGCGGCCAGTCCGAACCGTAGAGAATTTTGTCGTAACGCGAGAGATAGCCAAGCCAGGTGCGCAGATACTCAATGTAGCCGTGGTAGTTGCGCATAAACGCCTCAAGCTCGAATCGCCCCTGGGCAAGCCCGGAAAGATCGATTGCCACATTTTCATTTTTGATCGCCACCTGGGCCGCGTCCATTGCCCATGGATTGCCGAAGTGGGCGATTACAAATTGCACTCCGGGAAAGGCTGTCGCCACCTCGTCAACCGTCAACGGATGAGCGTATTTGAGGATACCCCGGGTTCCGGCGGTGTCGCCGGTGTGAACGACAACCGGCACGTCGAATTCTTCGGCAAGCTCAAAAAACGGCGTGTGCCGGGGATCGCTCAAATACAAATGCTGATACCCGGGATAGAACTTGAGTCCGACACAGTCGGCGCGTTCAAGATGCCGCCGGTAGTACTCAAGCACCCGCGGCGTGTTTTGCGGTGTGAGCTGCGAACTGTTGACCCCGCAGCAGTAGACCAGATTGGCGGGCAGGTCCGGTCCGGCGAGGTCGGGAACCGATGGATTCAAGCTTTCATCATTGCCGCCCGAGCTCATCACCACCCCGCGGACGACGCCGAGTTCGGCAAAGACGCGGTCGAGGTGTTCGGGCAAATTCAGATGTCCGGCCGCTTCGGCGGCTTCGCGGAAGTAATCGCGGGCGGCGTAATGCAAATGGGCGTCGATGATTTTCATTTGAGTTCAAATTTCTTTTCAAGATAGTCAAGAAACGGTTTTTCGTCGATTTCATCCGAGCCGAAAAGCCGGATGGAAAGCTCCGCCGGCGTCAGCGACGAGCCGAAACGATGGATATGCTCACGCAGAAACGCGCCGAGTTCGCCAAAAGAGCCGCGGCCGATCCGCTCGTCAAGGTCGGGAATCGCCAGATAAGCACGTTCCCTCACCCGTGCTGCCAAAAGATTGCCGAGGGCATACGTCGGAAAATACCCGAAACTCCCGTCCGACCAGTGGATATCCTGCAACACCCCGTGCCGGTCATCGGGCACCGTGACGCCGAGATATTCGACCATCCTGGCGCGCCACAATTCCGGCAGCTCGGCGACGTTGAAACGATCCTCCAGCAGCCCAATTTCAAGCTCATAGCGGAGGATGATGTGCATATTGTACGTCACCTCATCGGCCTCGGTCCGGATCAGTGAGGGCCTGACCCGGTTGACGGCGGCGGCGAATTCGGCTTCGCTCACCGCGGCGAACGCGGACCCGAGCTTCCGGATTTGCGGAAAGGCGAAACGCCAGAAGGCGGCCGAACGCGCCACCATGTTTTCAAAAAAACGCGACTGCGACTCATGCCAGGCGAGCGAAGCCCCCTCTCCCAGCGGAGTCCGGGCGAATGCGGGATCGATGTTCTGTTCGTAAATCGCGTGGCCGCATTCGTGAATGGTGCTGAACAGCGCCGAAAAGGGATATTCTTTCGAAATATGAGTGGTGATCCGGACATCGGACGGGCCGATGGTGGTCGAAAAGGGGTGCACCGATTCGGCCATCACCCCGCGCGAAAAATCATATCCGATTTTCGCCCCGAGCAGGCGTCCCAGCGCCAGTTGTTTCGCCCTTGCAACCGGAAGCAGCAGCACCCGGTCATCCACCGCCCTCGCCGCCAGCTCCCGGATGATCGGGGCAAGTCGAGTCCGCAACCGGGCGAAGACCGGCGCGAGTTTCTCCGAGGTCAACCCCTCTTCGTACTCGTCGAGCAAAGGGTCGTAAATATGACCGCGGGGCGCGAAACAAATTGCCCGCTCGCGGGCAAGATCGACCAATTCGGCAAGGCTCGGGGCGAAAATCCGGAAATCATTGGCCTCTCTCGCCTTGCACCATGCCGAAAACCCGCGCGCTCCGGCCCGGCTCCATTTTCGCACCAGCACGGCAGGCAGCCTCCGGCGGTGTTCGAAATCGCGGCGGACCCGCCGCCGCAGCCGCGCTTCAAACGAGTCCGGCGCAAAGTCGATCGCTTCGACTGCGGCAAGGAGATTGCCGGCTTTTTTCGACACTGCGCGCTGGTGGATCAGCGCACTCAACGTTTCGAGCTGAGCCCCCCTCCCCTCGGCCGCCCGCTCCGGCAGCGCGGTTTGCCAGTCGTATTCGAGCAACGCACGCGTACCTTCCAAATCATTCAATTCATTGACGTGGATCACGAAATCCCGCCATTTTGAGTCAATTTTCATCATCTATTCTCCGTAACCGGTGACCTTGTTGCAATAATATTGTTCCGGACAGTCGTTTTTCAAGTCCCGGAGTATTTTTTGTTTCTTCACGCCGTGCCGCCGCACGGCTGCAATAAGGCACAAATCAGAAGTTTTTGCCATAAAACTTCAAAAGTGCTAATTATGTTTGATTTGTGCTATTGCCGTTTGAGCATCTTCACAGTATACTTTATAGTAGCGTCCCAAAATTGTAATCGCATCTTTACAAATCCGAAGGAACCCGACGGAAAATGAAAAAACAATTCACGCTGATCGAGTTGTTGGTCGTTATCGCGATAATCGCCATTCTCGCTTCGATGCTGTTGCCGGCTCTCAACCGGGCCCGGGAGGCCGCGCAGAAGATCAGTTGCACCAATACCATGAAGCAGATGGGACTCAGCGCCGGGATGTATTCCGGTGACAACGACGGCTTTCTGGTTCCCGCCCGGCAATGCAACCGGGTCGGCGGCTCGGTACAGACGGTCGGCACCACGGATTGGTTCAAGGCCCTGCAGTATTACGACAGCGTCAATTTCACCCGCAAACACCTCTACGGCGGTGCCGTCGCCGCCATTCCGCTGTGCCCCGGTGCGCAGAAAAAAGCCGGCACCGTCACCAATACCTTGGCCGGTACTCTCAACTGGTGGACTTCCGGCGGCAGCGTCACTTCGCTCGGCGCCTATACCGTCTGGCAGAGCCTCGGCTATTTCGACCACAGCAATCCCAATGCCAGCACCGTCAACCGTCCCAAAAAAACCGGCATGGTTCGCGGCGCAAGTCACAAGATATTGATGCAGGAAGGCTACTATTCGGCGCTCTGGACCGCTCCCGACCACTGGGACAACACCGCCAACACCTGTACCGCCTGGGATCAGCACAACAGCAACAGCATCAATGTCGTGATGACCGACGGCCATGTCGAGGTCATTCGCCGGATCACCGCGAATTCACTTCTGGCCAATTCGCAGAAGGTCAGCGATTATTACACCCGGCTCGATCTCAACTGAGTTCTTTTTGACGCTTTCCGATTCCGGTTGACTTGACAAAAGCCGTTTCCGGCGTTCTATTATTGTCGGGCCTATTTCAAAAGTGCGGGATCGCTTTTGCCGTCGGCTCGATCTTTTTGTTTTATATCCGGAGACGCGACGATGAACGGCAAAAAATTAACAGTGGCGGATTTCCGCAAGTTCAAGGAGCGCGGCGAAAAAATCGTCATGCTGACGGCTTACGACGCCCCCACCGCCGCCATCGCCGCCCGCGCCGGAGTCGAAATTCTGCTGGTCGGCGACTCGATGGCGATGACCGTGCTCGGTTACGCCAACACCCTGCCGCTGACCATGGAGGAGGCGCTCCATCATGCCAAAGCGGTCCGGCGCGGCGCGCCCGACGCGTTTGTGGTCGGCGACATGCCGTTCATGTCATTCCAGATTTCGATTGAGGAAGCGCTTCGCAATGCGGCGCGTTTTCTCAAAGAAGCCGGCAGCGACGCCATCAAAATCGAGGGCGGCGCCGAAGTCGCGCCGCTCGTCCGCCGCCTGGTCGAAGCCGGAGTTCCGGTGGTCGCCCATGCCGGATTGATGCCGCAGCACGTGCTGACCTCCGGCGGCTATCACGTACAGGGGCGCAAGGTTGACGATGCCGCCCGCCTCGCCGCCGACGCGGCCGCGCTGGCCGATGCCGGAGCCTTCGCGCTGGTGCTTGAGTGCATTCCGGCCGCCCTCGGCGAAAGCATTTCGCGCTCGGTCGCGATTCCGACTATCGGCATCGGCGCGGGAGCCGGTTGCGACGGTCAGGTTCAGGTGGTGCATGATCTTCTCGGTCTTTTCAGCGGTTTCACCCCCAGGCACGCCCGGCGTTACGCCGAGCTTGGAACCCTGATGGAAAAAGCGATTGCGGACTACGTGTCCGAGGTCAAAAACGGTACCTTTCCCGGAAGCGAGAATTCCTTTTGAAGTGACGCACGATGATCAGATTTGAAGTTTGCAAATGCCGTCCCGAAACGGCGACTGGCACTCCGGACCGGAAGCGGTTCCGGGGAACTTCGATCTTGTCCGAACTCGCCGATTGCGGTATTTTCGCCAGACTTTCCAGCGACCCTCCGGGTCGAATGCGTATTGCGGCCGTTTCGCACTGAAGCGGCGGCCGCCCCAATCCGGTTTTTACGCACGATGACAAAGCAAACGGCGGAACAATTCGGCCGCTGTTTCGGAAAGATTGGTTGAAAGATGGTCAGACACTACGAATTGATCGAAGGACGGGTGACCGCCTGTCCGGGCGATACCGAGGGCCGCATCGCGATTTACAGCATGCCGACCGATGAGGAAAAGCTTTTCCTGATCGAAGAATACGGCATTGACGAGCATACCCTTAACTCCGCGCTCGATGAAGACGAAATTTCCCGCGTTGAGTACGAGACCAATCATGTCGCGGTGATTTTCAAACGCCCCAGCAACTACAGCGCCGACCGTACCCTTGAATTCCGGGTCGCCTCGACCGGCGCGTTTATTTTCAAGGACCGCATCATCATCGTCCAGGCTGAGCAGACCCCGCTTTTTGAACACGGCCGCTCACCGATCCGGGGTAACTCGGTGCAGGGAATTTTGCTCCGGCTGCTTCACCACTCGACCCACCATTTTCTTGAACATCTGCGGATCATCCGCACCATCTCCGACGAGATCGAGGCCCAGATTGAATTCTCGGTCACCAACAAGGCGCTCGTGAACATGTTCGCCCTGCTCAAAAGTCTGACTTACTACGAGAGCGCCACCGGAGCCAATCAGCTCCTGATGAGCAAACTGCGCGCCGATGCCAAAAAAGTCGGGTTCAATGAGGAAGAGATCGACTTTCTCGAGGACATCACCGTCGAAAACAAGCAATGCGACAACCTCGCCGGCATTTATACCGGGATTTTGACCGGGATGTCCGACGCGCGGGTGTCGGTGGTCAGCAACAACCTTGCGATCATCATGAAATACCTGGCCTTCATCAATATCGTCTTTATGCCGATCAACGTCATTGTCGGCATGGGCGGTATGTCCGAATACACCGCGATGACCAGTCACCTCTGGTGGCCGCACGCCTACAGTTTGCTGCTGATGCTGCTGGTGGCGGTCGGCTACATCACCTATCTCGCCGTCCGTGGAGTCGGTGAAGGCAGCCGATAAAACGCACCAACCCAAGAAAAAAATGGCATGTGGAACTCAACCGACTTTTGTCGCAAGACTTTTTTTCTGCTTCTCGCCGCAACCCTCGTGCGGCTGATTCTGATGGCGTCATCGCCGCTGACCGACCAGTCCGAGGGCCGTTACGGCAGCATTGCCGGCAATATGGCGGCCACCGGCAATTTCCTCGATCCGAATTTCTGGCACGAAGGGGAATACGTCTGTTTTGACGGCAAACCGCCGCTGATGTTCTGGATGTCGGCACTCTGTGTCAAAGTCCTCGGGGCCAATGCCTTTGCCGCCAGATTGGCGTCTTTTGCCGCCGCCGCCGTACTGCTGGGATTGCTGTATTACGTGATCAAGCGGTACCGCGACCGGGAAACGGCGGTGTTCAGCGTGATGTTCTGCGGCCTCAGCGGCTTTTTCTTTATTTTCAGCGGAGTCTGCCTGACCGACATGGTGCTCTGCATGAATATCGGCGGAGCGCTGCTGTGCTACATGGCGTTTCTCTCCGAGGAAACTTGCCGCGGACGCAAACGCTGGAGCATGCTGCTTTTCATTTTTCTCGGCCTCGGCTTCCTGACCAAGGGGCCGGTGGCGCTGGCGCTGTGGGGCGCGCCGGTCTTTTTCTGGACGCTTCTCAACCGCAAATGGGCGACGCTCAAAGACCATGCCTGGGTAACGGGGCCGATCCTGTTCCTGGCAATTGCCGCGCCGTGGTTCGTGCTGCGGAGCCGGGAAAACCCGGACTTTCTCTATTACTTCTTCGTCAACGAAAACTTCAAGCGTTTCCTCTTCAAGGAATACGGCGACCGTTTCGGCTCCGGCCGCGAATTCCATTATTTTGCCGCGGTGTGGATGTTCCTGGTCGATAATCTGCCGTGGTCGGCAATCGTGATCCTGGGCTGTTTCAAACGCGAATTCAGGGAGAAAATCCTCGACTGGCGCCATACCGTCGCCGATCCGGTCGCCGGCTTGTCGTTGCTGGCGGTGCTGCTGATCACCGGTTTCTGGTCGCTCACCAGCCGGGTGCCGATCACTTATCTCTTGCCGACGATTCCGGTTTTCGCGATTTGGTCGGCAGTCCTGGTCCGTCGCTGTTTTCCCGGGGAGAACGCCCTCGCCAAAGCCCGCAAATATCTCTGGGGACTTGGTGTCGCCACGCTGGCCGGCGTCGGCGCCGGGCTGGTGGTGATGAGCGTGATGACCTATTATCAGCCGATCGCCACGCTTTATGTGATCGATGCGGCGCGCGAATTGCGCGAGACCAGGCCCGAACTGGCCGGCAAAAAGTTTTATTTTGTGGACGAGACCCCCTACTCCGCCGACTTTTATGGCCGCAACGACATTATCAACCATGAAAATGAAACGCCGGTCGAAAGCATCAATCGCGCCCCGGAGGCGATCCTGATTTTCAACGAACGGGATCGCCGCCGCCTCGGCGACAATTTCGGCAAGCTTCAGGTTCACCGCCGCGTCGGAGCATGGTACATCGCCACCCGGAGTTCCGGACGGTAGCGCGTTCCGTTCAGGAGTGGTTGGCTGCGAAGCAATGGGCGGCGTGAATTTCCTCGCAGAGCCGGCGAAGTTTTTCCAGCGTGACCGGCTTGGTCAGAATGGTGTCGAAGGCCGTCATGTCAAAACTGTCGGAGCTTTCCACATCGGCAGTCACCGCGGCGAGGAAAATTCGGTCGCCGCCGGGTCCGCGCCGGATCCGGTCCGCGAGTTCGGCGCCGTTCATTTCCGGCATCCAGAGGTCACTTAGCACCAGATCGATACGGTGCTCGTCGAGGACGTTGAGCGCTTCCGCGCCGCCGCCGGCGACATAGGGGGTGATCCCGAGCTTGCCGAGCATCGCCCCCAAAACCATTAAATTGAGCTGGACGTCGTCGACGATCAGCACCTGCAAATCGCTCAGTTCCGACGCTTTTCCTTCAACCCCGTTCGAGCTGTCCGGCAGTTTGGCCGGATTGGCGCAGTAGGCGACGTGGCGAAGCGTTACGGTAAAGGTCGAGCCTTTGCCGACCTCGCTTTCAAGTTCAATCGCGCCGCCCATCTTTTCCAGCATGCGTTTGACGATCGCCAGACCGAGCCCGGTGCCGCTGTTGCCGGTGTGGGTGCCGCGCATGGTTTTGGATTGCACAAAAGGTTCAAAGAGCAAGTGCTGGTCTTCGGCGGGAATTCCGATCCCGGTATCAATGACTTTGAAGATCAGCGTG
>JBFWIO010000123.1:0-8292 GCA_050255955.1 Victivallaceae bacterium | reverse complement strand
ACGGGGATTCGCTGGGGCGGCGCGGGCCGGACGCCGGGCCGGAAACGCCGTATACGACGAGCGGGACGAGCCCGGGCTGGGAGACGGCGGCGTTGTGGTACGCGGACGGTACGGGGGGGAATCCGTATGACGGGGGGAATTGCCGGAACTTGGCGCATCCGCCGTATACATTTACCGGCGTTGAGTTTGAGCCGGGGGTGTTGCAGGCGGTCGGGTATCGGGGCGGGGTCAGGGTGGCGGAGCATGAGATCCGGACGGCGGGTGAGGTGGCGGGGGTGGTAGCGGAGTTGCGGGATGAGGGGGTTCCGGCGGGGCCGTATGATGTGTTGTTTGCGGATGTCCGGGTGGTGGATGGTTTGGGGGTGACGGTGACGGACTGGCGGGGGGTGGTGAGTTTGGGTGTGGGGGGTGGTGAGGTGATTGGGGAAGCGAGCAAGCCGCTGGAGATGGGGTTGGCGACGTTTTTGGTGCGGATGCCTGAGACGGGTGAAGTGACCCTGACCGCAACGATAAAAAAATAAAAAAAATAAAAAAAAGCGCCGCAGGCTAAAAAAAAAGCAAGCAAAGCTTGCGTCCGCCCCCCGTCGTACGGGGTCGCAGTCCAGCGCGCGAAAAGCGCTGGTCGCTCGCGATCCACGCGAGCGAAGCTAAGCGAAGCGCTCCCCCCTACGCGGGCGGAGCCCGCACCACTCTGCGGGAGCGAGGTCGGCAGCCGTGTCACGAAGTGACCGGCGAACGACATCGAGCGAAGCAGGGCTGTGAAAGGGGAGAAGGTTTCGCACGGAGGCACGGAGGCACGGAGGCACGGAGGGGGGAAGTTTGGGGATAGCGTACTGAGGGTGGGCGCTCGCGCGGCCGGTCGCTCCGACACCTGTCGGCGTCGGAGCTCGGGCCGGGCTCAGCGGCGGAACTTTGTTCCGCCTCTCTGAGCTGGGGCTTCGCCCGGGGGCGGGAACGGCGAGGCTCTGCCTCACACTCCGCAAGAGGGCTCCGCGCCCTCTTGACTCTGCGCAAGGGCACTGCCCTTGACCGGGGCATCGGCGCTTTGGCACGCAGGGCACGCAACCCTTGACCGGCATAACGTCACGTTCGACCAAACATAAGGAGTCCAGCCAAATGGCAACCAAAAAAAACACGAAAATCAAAATCCTGTGGCTGTCCTCAGCAGTGATTCTGCTGATTTTGATCTTAATCCCGCTGTCCATGCTGTTCTCCCGACGCCCGAACTACCCGGTTCCGCCGCTTGAACCGGCGGACTGGAGCTTCCAAACCAAACTCCTGCTGCGGGAAATGCCGCGGATCATGAAGAGCAAACCCGGCGAAACCGCAACCATGACGCTTTCCCCCGAAGAAGTCAACAGCGTACTGCGTTTCGCTGCAAACCGGGGAAACCTCGCCGGACTCTTCAACCCCGGCGCCAAGCCCGGCGGCGCACTCGACGGATCACTTCAGAAAATGCGCTACGCCGACGGCGAATTCGAAATCTTCTACGCGTACGACACCGGCTACCCGATTCTTTTCGGCGGACACATTATCCTCATGGTCAACGGCAAGGCCGAAGTCAAACCCGGCGGCGAAGTGATCCTGCAACCCAGCCGGGTCAAAGTCGGCGCGTTTCCGGTAGACAACGAAACCGCAGTCAAATACGCCCGCGACGGACTCAGGAAAGCCGAGAAAAGTTCAGGCTGGGAAGACTTCAAGTCGATCGTCGAAAGCATGCGGATCGACGACCAGGGCAATCTGGTCATCGTCTACCGCCCGCATGAACTTGCCCGGCGGATCTTCAAAAATCTTCAGCCGAAATAGCAAAGAATTACCCTCCGGATAAGAGCTTGTCAACGAATAAACGAAAACGCTCCGATCCGCCGCCGGCCGCCATTCACTTGTCAAAAAAAACAGCAGGTACTTTGAGTGTCTTCCATTTTTATCGACGGCACGAATGACTGTTTGCTGCAGAATCATAACATTTCCATAATCAGTCGATAAGCTCCAAGGAAAAAACGTTTTTTTTGCTTTGCGGTATTGAAAAACCAATGGAACGCGGTATTTTAACGGTTCTTTGAAAAATCCGAAAATCCCTGGTGACAACATAAAACCAAAAGGAGCCCCGACGGCATGGAAAATCAGGTGACGAATATGGAAAAGGCAGTCGAGATAGTCGAGAAGACGACCGGATCCGGTTTTGAACTGCCGTACAGCACCCAGGTGATGTTGTGGATCGGGATGGCAATCTACATACTGGGCATGATTCTGGTCGGTTACCTCGCTTCCGGCAAAGTCAAAGGGATGGGCGACTTCCTGGTCGCCGGCCGCCGGCTGCCGCTCTGGATGGCGACCGCCACGCTGCTGGCGACCTGGTTCGGCGCGGGTTCGAGCATGGGAGTGGCGGCAACCGTATACTCCGACGGCATCGGCGGAGTGTTGGCCGATCCCTTCGGCGCATCGATCAGTCTGATCCTCGCCGGGGTCTTTATCGTCGGCTTGCTCCGACGCCTGAAGTGCCTGACCGTGACCGACGTGATTGAACGCCGCTACGGAAAACTGGCCGGGATTTATGCCTCGGCATGGATGATTCCGGTCTATATCGGCTGGCTCGGGGCGCAGGTGCTCGGGATGGGGACGATTCTGCATGTGCTGACCGGCATGAGCATCCCGGTCGGCACGCTTATCGGCGCGGCGGTGGTCTTGATCTATACCGTGGCCGGGGGCATGTGGGCGGTCACGCTGACCGATGTGATTCAGGTTTCACTGATTGTGATCGGCCTCTTTCTGATCATTCCCGGCGCGGTCCACGAAGCCGGCGGCTGGCATGAAATTTTCGCCAAAGTCCCGGCCGAACATCTCACCATGGCCAAGCCGGATGATCAGAGCTGGGTCTACTATATCGGCACCTGGATCATCATGGGACTCGGTTGCATGGTCGGACAGGATCTGGTTCAGCGCTCGCTCTCCAGCCGGACCGAAAAAATTGCGATTTCGAGTTCAGTGATGGCCGGCTTTTTCTACATGGCGATTTCGATTATTCCGATCACCATCGGTTTCGCCGCCCGGATCGTGCTGGCGAAGTACAATGTCACCAGCGAAACCATGGGCGACGACCTCGAAAACCAGGTGCTGCCGCGCATGGCGGTGATCATCCTCGGGCAGTTGTCGCCGATCGTGCTGATCATCTTTTTGAGTGCGCTGGTTTCGGCGATCATGAGCTCGGCGGACAGCTCGCTGCTGGCGGCGTCCTCGCTTTTTACCAACAACGTGGTCAGGGCGGTCTGGTCGCGGATGTCCGACAGTTCACTCTTGCTGACCACCCGGATCGCGACGGTCGGGTTTACGGCTATCGCGACTTTTCTCGCCTTGAACGTCAAAAGCATCTACGGTCTGATGATCAACAGCTGGGCATCGCAGCTGGTGGTGATCTTCATTCCGGTGATGACCGCGCTCTATTTCCCGAAGGCATCGAAAAACTGCGCCTGGGCGACGATGGCCACCGCGACCGCGGTCTGGCTGACCTACGTCTTTGTCGGCGCGGCCGGGATTGAAATCACCGACGTCGGCGCGGACGGTTTTCTCGCGACCTTGCTCCAGAGCGATGAATTCGCCGAGGATCTCACTTGCGGCGCAGTTTATGGCTTTATCGCCGGTTTGATTGCCTTCAGTTGCTCCTATCTCGGCGAGCGGCTGGTGCACTGGCGGCTGGATACCCCCGAAGAGGAAGCGGAGTGACCCCGGTCATCGAAATTTCCGCCGGACTTGAGGCGGCGGCGACCGCCGCCGCCGCGGTCCTGCGCCGTCCCGGCTCAGTCGTCCTCGTGCCGACCGAAACCGTCTACGGCCTGGTCTGCCGGGCTGGCGACGGAGTCGCCCGCCGCCGGATCTACGAGCTCAAGGATCGCGATTTCGCAAAACCCCTGGCGCTCTTTGCCGCCGACTGGCGTGATCTTGCTTCGCTCGCGGTGCTCGACGGCCTGCCGTCCCGGCTGGCCGAGCGCTACTGCCCGGGGCCGGTCACGGTGATCGCGCCCGGCCGTGACGGCGGCACCGTCGGTTTCCGGGTGCCGGATCACCCGTTTATCGCCAGGCTGCTTGGGCTGCTTGATTTTCCGCTTGCCTCGACCAGTGCCAATTTGTCGGGGCGGCCCAATGCGCGGTCGGTGGCGGCGGCGCTTGCCGAGCTTGACGGCGAACCCGATCTGGCGATCGACGGCGGGGAGATCGCCGGCGAGGCGCTGGCTTCGACAGTGGTCGATGCGACCGGCGAAACGGCCCGGATCATCCGTCAGGGAGCGCTCCGGATCGAGGGATTTTGACGCCTTCGCCCCGCCCGGAACCCGCAAGATGGCAAAAAAATCGGAAATTCCGCTTGCAAATCGAAGCCTGCGGTGTTATTTTATAGAACATGCAAAATAGCGCGGTCCGTTCATATCGCATTTCCACCGCTCGTGAACGGATCTGTGCGAGATAAGAAAAGCTTAGTGTTGTTCAAATCATCCGTTTTCGAACGGGGGGTTTGATGACGCTGGGTTTTTGTTTGTCTGAGAAATAGCCAACTCAAGAGGACATTGAAACATGAAAGTCAGAGCATCGGTCAAGCGCAGATGTGAATTCTGCCAGATCATCAAGCGCAACGGCATCGTGCGGGTCATCTGCTCCCGCAATGCCCGGCACAAGCAGAGACAGGGTTAATCCGTAACATTCGCAAACAAGGAATCAGAATATGCCTCGAATCATTGGTGTGGACATCCCGGGCAACAAGCGGATCGAATTCTCGCTCCGCTACATCTACGGCGTCGGCCCGGTCAAGGCGCTCGAAATCATCGAGAAGCTCAAAATCGACCGCAACATCCGGGCCAAGGACCTGACCAGCGCCCAGATTGGTGCGATCAACAGCCTGCTGCAGAATGAAATGATGGTCGAGGGCGATCTTCGCCGGGTCGTCTCGGCGGACATCCGCCGCCTCCAGCAGATCAACTGCTATCGCGGTCAGCGTCATCGCCGTAACCTGCCGGTCCGCGGCCAGCGCACCAAGACCAATGCCCGTACCCGCAAGGGCAAGAAGATCACGATCGGCGCGATCCGTGACAAAACCCAGCGCCGTCTCGCGGCCAAGGCCTGATCGGTTTGACCGCATCAGTCCGGTGAGGAGCGCGGCGTAAAGCGCTCCGGAGTATGGACATTAATTTAGGAAAAAACGAATTATGGCTGAAGATCAGGTAATCAATAGCGAAGCGGCCGCGCCGGCGGAAGCGGCTGCCGCCGCCCCCAAGGAAGTGGTCAAGCGCGGCAAAAGCGGCCGTTATGTGCCGTCCGGGATCGCCTACGTGCTGGCGACCTTCAACAACACCAAAGTGACTTTCACCGACCTCCACGGCAACGTTCTCTGCTGGTCAACCGGCGGCAAAAACGGCTTCAAGGGCTCCCGCAAGAGCACCGCTTACGCTGCCCAGGTGATCGCCGGCGACGCCGCCAAAAAAGCGCAGCTCCTCGGCATGAAAGAAGTCGAAGTCCGGATCAAGGGCCCCGGCGCGGGCCGTGAATCCGCCGTCCGCGGTATCGTCGCGGTCGGCATGGAAGTCAATGCGATCAAGGATATCACTCCGGTCCCGCACAACGGTTGTCGTCCTCCGAAACGTCGTCGTGTCTAATTCCCTCCGGGATAGAGCGATAAGGCCCGGATGCCAGGCATCCGGTATATGAGAAAGAAGTGCTGCAAAGCATAAATAAGTTTGGAGGATGAATATGACTGCTGCAATCGGTTTTCCGATGCCAAAGGCTTTGGCGATTGAAGAAAGTACCGTGACTGCGAATTACGCGAAGTTCATCGCCGCTCCATTCCAGAGCGGATTCGGACACACGCTGGGCAATTCGCTGCGCCGGGTGCTGCTTTCCTCCCTGGAGGGCGCGGCTATCGCGGCGGTGCGCATCGACGGAGCCAGTCATGAGTTTGACGAACTCGAAAACGTGGTCGAGGACGTCACCGAGATCGTGCTCAACCTCAAGTCGGTTCGTCTCAATTTGCACAGCGACAGCGCCAAAACGCTGGAAATCCGCAAGGACAAAGCCGGTCAGGTTACCGCCGCCGATATCATCTGCGACGGCACGGTTGAAGTGCTCAACCCCGACCAGATCATCTGCACCCTGGACAAGTCGCTGCCGTTCCGCGCCGAAATCGACGTGATCCGCGGCAAAGGCTATCTCCCCGCCGAAAAGAGCACCGTGCCCCGCGCGATCGGAACGATCCCGGTGGACTGTCTGTTCAGCCCGGTGACCCGCGTCAACTACCAGGTCGGCGCGGCCCGCGTCGGCGAAGAAACCGAAATGGATTCGCTGGTACTTGAGATCTGGACCGACGGCCGGGTTTCGCCCCAGAATGCGCTTGAGTCGGCGGCATTGATCCTGCGCGACCATTTGCAGCCGTTCCTCGGCGGCCAGGTCGCCGAAAAGGATGTGATGTCGCTGATGACCGAAGAAGAGTTGAAGCTCTTCAAGCAGTTGTCCCAGGATGTCGATGTGCTCGATCTCTCGGTCCGGGCGATGAACTGCCTCAATAGCGCAGACATTCGTCTGATCGGCGAACTCTGCACCAAGACGGAACAGCGGATGCTGAAATACCGCAATTTCGGTAAAAAGTCGCTGGATGAAATCAAAGAGAAAATCGAGAAACTCGGCCTTACGCTGGGGATGACTTTCAGCGAGCCGATCATGACCGCGCTGGAAGCCGAATCCGCCCAGGCGCGTTCCGAGAATGAGGAGACCAAATAATGCGTCATCGTGTTGATACCTTTAAGATCGGGCGCTCCGGCGCTCACCGCCGCAGCATGCTGGCCAATATGGTCAGCTCCCTTTTCCTGCATGGTCAGATCCAGACCACGCTGGTCAAGGCCAAAGTTGCTTCGAGTGTCGCCGAAAAGCTGATCACCATCGGCAAAAAAGGCGATCTGCATCGCCGCCGTCTCGCCGTCGCCCGTCTGCGCGACAAAGGCGCGGTCAAACTGCTGTTCGACGAAATCGCCCCCCGCTACGCCGACCGTAACGGCGGCTACACCCGGATCTACAAGCTCGGCAAGCGTCAGGGCGACGCCGCCGAAATGTGCATCCTCCAGCTGGTCGAAGGCGCCGAAGTCGCCGCCGCCCCGGCTGCCGAAGAGGCCAAGGCCTAAGCCAGTCTCTGATTTGATCGAGAACGGCGTCCGTGCATAACGGACGCCGTTTTTCTGTGCTTTTTTTTGGGGGGGGGAGTGTGGGTGGAGCGGGGGGGTGACACGCTGGCGCGTAGGCGGGGGGTGACACGCTGGCGCGTAGGCGGGGGGTGACACGCTGGCGCGTAGGCGGGGGGCCGTGCGCGGCGACCCCGCTACGGACGACTACGGACGACAACGGACGACTACGGACGGGCAACTACAGCTCCGCGCGCAGGGCCGATGGGCGTGGGGTGCGGGCGGGGCGCAGGGGGGGAGCGGGGGCAGAGCGGTGGGTGACACGCTGGCGCGTACGCTGGGCGCTGTGCGCGGCTGACCCCGGCACGGACGAGCACGGACAGTCACGGACGCGCACGGACGGGGCAACTCCAGCCCCGCGCGCGGAGCCGATGGGCGCTGTGTGCGGGCGGGGCGCAGGGGGGAGCGGGGGCAGAGCGGGGGGTGACACGCTGGCGCGTAGGCTGGGGGCCGTGCGCGGCGACCCCGCTACGGACGACTACGGACGACTACGGACGACAACGGACGGGCAACTACAGCTCCGCGCGCAGGGCCGATGGGCGTGGGGTGCGGGCGGGGCGCAGGGGGGGAGCGGGGGCAGAGCGATGGGTGACACGCTGGCGCGTAGGCTGGGGGCCGTGCGCACTCGGGCCCGATAGGACGCATAGGTCCTATAGGTCCTATAGGTCCTATAGGTCGGGGTCGATACTGGTGCGCGCGCAGACCGCAGTCTGATACACGTCGAGCGCGCACAGCGCCCATCGGTGTCGCGCGCGGGGCTGTAGTTGCCCCGTCCAAATCGTCCAATCTGTCCAAGTCGTCCAAGCGGGGTCACCGCGCAAGGCTCCCCGCCTACGCGCCAGCGTGTCCCCCCCCGCCCCGCCCGCACACAGCGCCCATCGGCCCCGCGCGCGGGCCTGTTGTTGCCCGTCCGTAGTCGTCCGTAGTCGTCCGTTGTCGTCCGTAGCGGGGTCGCCGCGCCCGGCTCCCCGCCTACGCGCCAGCGTGTCACCCCGCCCCGCACATACACTCTCCAGCGTGTCCCCCAGCTCGCCCTCGCCCCGGCGCCGGCGTGTCGGGTTTATCGTTGCGGCACGCCGGG
>JBFWIO010000122.1:0-8392 GCA_050255955.1 Victivallaceae bacterium | reverse complement strand
AAGAGCTGGCAGCCGCCGCGCCCGGATCGGAGCAGGCGCAGACGGTCGAGGATCCGCCGCTGGTTCCGTTGTCGGAGCGGTCGTCCGGCGAAAAGTCCGGGGTGCTGGCGGAAGATGGAAAATGAGCCGTCGATCGCGGTAAGTTCAACGGGGTAGCGGTATTCACCCCCTTCGCTCCGGGTCGAGGAGAAAAACGCCTGCCAGCCGAAGGCATCGAAGCCGCTCAAGCTAAGCTCAAGCACGGCGTCTTCGTCGCAGCGGGTGAAGTCGCACGGATTGGCACCGGCGGAACCGCCGCCGCGATTCCGGCAAGGACAGCGCCGCGAGAGATAAACGTGTTTCATCCGATCACCTCCGCTTCGCCGCACTCTCTGAAAATCCAGCCGTAGAGCATCCCGGTGTGCTGCTGGATCAGCCGCGGCCGTTCGCCAAAGCCGGCAAAAGAGGCCAGAACGAGGTGGATTTTTTCGTCGAGATTGGCCGGCAGTTCGCCCCCCGACCCGTATCCGCGGAAACGGCACTCGCCGTTGTCGGTGAGTTCAAAAATCGCCCAGATCAGACCCCGTTCGAGATTGAGCGGAAGTTCCATGGCCGGAACGTCGATGATCGCGTCGTTGATCACCGCGATCCCGGCGGGGGCGGCCAGCCGTTCCTCCGGCGTCAAATCGGGCGCACCGTCGGCGATCAGCACCGACGGCAGTTCTCCTTCGGCGCGGGGTTCAAGCAGAAATACGTTGAAGAAGCCGCAATAGCCGGGCTTGCCGCCGCCGGTTCCGGCGATGACGCTGATCCGGCGTCCGCCGCCGGTGTCTTCCAGCCTGACGCCGGGGCCGGGCAGGGGGCGTGAGCGCTCGATCCGCCCGGCGAGTTCACGGCAGGCGGACTGCCAGTTGCTGTGATCTTCGATCCGAAACATAAGTCCTCCGGGGTTTTCCGGAAAGAGCGATTTGTCAACCGGCGGCGGCGGTCAAAAAAAAGGAAAAACTCCATTTTCGCCATTTGAAATCCGCAAATCAGGGCCTATATTATTCCTCTAACGAACCGTTACGCAGTGAATTCCGTGCAAATCGGAAGCTGTCGCGCAACTGTGAAGCCCTCCGGGGCCGAAGCCAGATCCTCGTACGGTATTTTTTCCGGCATCCAGCGAAGAGGCCGGGACGTTTTGTGCGCGCAACACACGAGGTCTGCCATGTTTCCTTCCCGCCGCTTCCGTTTCACGCTGATCGAACTCTTGGTCGTCATTGCCATCATCGCCATTCTTGCCGGAATGCTGCTGCCCGCGCTCGGCAAATCGCGTGACAAGGCCAAAAGCATCAGTTGCACCAACAACATCCGCCAGTTGATTTTCGGACTTCAGGGCTATGCCGCCGACAACGCCGATTACCTGGTACTCTGTGCTTCCGGCGACAACAAGTACCTCTGGTGCGGCACCCAGAACGGCGGCACCTACGAGCCCAAGGGGGGAATTATGAAGTATCTCGGCGAGAGCGGCGCGATCAAGCGCTGTCCGTCGGTGCCGGCGGTCGTTTCGGGTTATAACACCGGGAGCGGCGGCTACGGCTACAACGTCCAGTATCTCGGCGACTACTGGGGCCGGGGGTATGCCAAGCTGAGCCGCGCCCGCCACCCCTCGGCGACCGTCGCCTTTGCCGACTCCGCCGACTTCAACTACAGCGGCGAACAGGTCGAAACCTACCAGATCAACGGGCCCAAAGCCGAATGGGTTTCGCCCAACATCCACTTCCGCCACAACGACCGCACCAATGTCGCGTGGCTCGACGGCCACACCACCAGTGAATCGCTGACCTTTTCCGGCCCCCATTACGCGCTCGGTTCAAGTGTAATCTGCAAAAACGCCTACAAGATCGGCTGGTTCGGCCTCGAAGCCGACGGCAACAAATTTTTCGAGCTGGAATAATCTTTCCGTTCCGCACGGACGTTCGGGTTTTGCTTCAACTTGTGAGCGAAGAGCCTTCCTGCCGCCCCCGGTCAAAATGGGGTGTGGCGACGGGAAGGCTCCGTTTTTTTACTTGCCGGACGTGGCGCGATCGCTTCAGCGCTCGATGACGACGGTGGCGACGGCGTAGTTGGCTTCGTGTGAGACGGAGAGGTGGATATGTTTGCCGCCGAGTCTGCGCAAGGTGTTGAGGGCGTTGTCGCGAAGCTCGATGCGGGGCTGGCCGGTGGGCTGGTTGCAGACTTCGACTTCGAGCAGCGCGCAACTGCCGCCGATGCCGCAGCCGAGGGCTTTGGCGAGGGCTTCCTTGGCGGCCCAGCGGCCGGCGTAGTAGGTGGCGGGGTCGTTGCGCATGGCGGCTTCCTGCTGCTCGGCGCTGGTGAAAACACGGTCGGTAAAAGACGTGTTGAAGCGGGAAATCAGTTTCCGGAAGCGGTCGATTTCCGCGAGGTCGGTGCCGATGCCGATGATCATTTGACTTGCTCCTTGGTGGGGGTGGTGACCGGTATTGGTTTGGCGGTATTTGTCGTGGCCTGTGTTTCGGGTTGTTTTTGGCGTTGTTCTTCGAGTTCGCGCTGGAGTCGGGTGCGTTCGGCTTCGGCGGCGGCGCGTTTGGCGGCTTCGGCTTCGAGCTTTTCGAGCAGGGCTTTTTGGGTGCGGGCGAATTCTTCGCGCTGGGCGGCCTGCTGTTTGGCGAGTTCGGCGCTGCGGGAGGTGTCGGCCTGGCGGGCGGCTTCGGCGGCGGCGCGCTGGGTGGCGAGTTCGGCGGCGAGGCGCTTGGCATTGGCGTCAAAGTCCTGGCGGTTGCGGTCGAGGACGACGGTGATGGCGGCGAGGCGGGCGGCGCTTTCGGCTTCAGCTTTGGCGGCTTCGTCGCGGAGTTTGGCCTGATCGGCTTTGAGGCCTTCGAGGTTTTGGCGGGCGGACTGGAGCTCGACGACCAGCACGCGGTTGTTTTCGAGCAAAGTCTGGTGGTTTTCGCGGCGGGCGCGGCTTTCGGCGCTGATCCGTTCAAGGATGCGGCCGGAGAGGATCACCAGCGGGATGCCGAGGCCGAGCAGGATCAGCAGCACAATCAGCAGCACCCGGCGGCGGAGCAGGGCGGCGGCGCGGCGGCGCAGTGCCTCCTGTTCTTCAAGCAGTCCGAAGAGTTTCTTGAGCTGGTCGTCGGAGAAGCGGAGCGCGAGGTCGGAGCCGCCGGGAAGGGTGGCCGGGAGTTCCGAAGCGGGCGCGGCGGCCGGAGTTCCGGGGGTGGCTTCGACGGTTTCATCGGGGTGCGGCGCGATTTCCGGACGGATGCCGTATTTTCTGGCGAGTTCGGCGTCGATTTCAAAGGCGGCTTTGCCGTCGTCGCGGAGTTTGGCGACTTCGCGGAGGACGGCAAGCGAGCTGGCGGAATACGCTTTGCGTTTGCCGCGAAGTTCGAATTCGAGATAAGCGCCATAGCGGGCGAGCCAGTCATTGACGGTGGTGCGGGCGACGTTCAATTCGGCGGCGAGGTCGCTGGCAAGGTAGCTTCGGGGTTCATCACTCATGATTCAAACTCTCCTGGGGCCGGTCGGCGAAGAACTGCCGGATGGCCGCGATATCTTGTTCAATTTGCACTTTGAGCTCTTCGGCTCCGGCAAAGGTTCGTTCGGGGCGGAGGTAGCTGACAAGCTCGATGCCGATCACGTTGCCGTAGAGGTCGCCGGTGAAATCGAGCAAATGGACTTCGAGCCGCCGTTCGCCGCCGGTCCAGCCGAAGGTCGGCGAGACGCCGAGATTGATTGCCGCCAGATAGGCGCGGCCATCGACAAAGGCGCGTCCGGCGTAGACGCCGTCGGGGGGCAGGACGCCGATGGCGGGGCGGACGTTGGCGGTGGGCCGGGAGAGGGCGCGTCCGGCGACGTTGTAGCCGTGCTCGACCACGCCGGTCAGCCGGTAGGGGCGGCCGAGGAGTTTCTCGGCTTCGGCGAGTCGTCCGGCGGTGATGGCCCGGCGGATGGCGCTGCTGCTGACGACGATGCCGTCGATCGAGAGTTCGGGTACGGGTATGAATTCGATATGGCGTGCGGCGGTCCACTCTTTGAGGAGTCCGGCGTCGCCTTCGGCTCCGGCTCCGAAGCGCCAGGAGGCGCCGACGCAAATTCCGGTGATTTCGGCGGGGAAGTCGAGCAGCCGGGAGAGGAACTCGCCGGCCGGCAGAGCGGCGAAATCAGGAGAAAAGTGGATGACCGCGACTTCTTCGGCGCCGTAATATTTGAGCCATTGGAGCCGTTCCGGCAGCGGCATCAGTTGTTTGGGCGGATCGTGGGGGAAGAGTACGGCGCGGGGGTGGGGTGCGAAGGTCATGGCCACCGGGCTTGCGCCGGTGCGCCGGGCCATGGCGACGAGCTCGGAGAGCAACAGCTGGTGCCCGCGGTGGACGCCGTCAAAAACCCCGATGCCGAGGGCGAGGCGGCGGCCGATCAGGTGGTTGTTGGCAAATATTTCACTCATATCACGATCCGAATCCAGGGTTCCGGCAATTGGCGGCGGTCAAAAAACGACGACCGGCCGACTTGCAAAAGGTTCACTTATACTGTATAGTATAATCAGCAAAAATCAAATCCGCTCCGTCATTTTTTGAGGCGAAAAGCGACAAGTGACGGCAAAGCGACGGCAGTTCGACGGAAATAAGGAAGAACGATCATGAAACGCGTCTTGTATCCCGGCAGCTTTGATCCGCTGACCAATGGCCATTTGGACTTGGTCGAGCGGGCCTCCAGGCTTTTTGACGAGGTGATAGTCGGGGTGGCGGTGAATATTGACAAGCATCCGATGTTTAATCTGGAGGAGCGTGAGGCGATCATCGTCGAGTGCTGCCGTCATCTGGGGAATGTCCGGGTGGTATCGTTTCAGGGGTTGCTGGTGGATGCGATTGTGGAATTTGAGGCTCAGGCGGTGTTGCGCGGGCTGCGGGCATTTTCGGATTTCGAATATGAATTGCAGATGGCGTTGATGAACCGGAGTCTGCGTGAGGATTGCGAAACGATTTTCATGATGCCGTCGACCAACAACTCGTTTGTGAGTTCCAAGATGGTGAAGGAAGTGGCTTCGCTGGGTGCTGATTTTGCGCAATTCGTGCCGCCGCCGGTGGTGCGGGCGGTGAGGGAGAAACTGGAGAAGAGAAGAAAATGATCAAAGTTACCATCAGTCAACTGGAACGGCAGGCGGTCGAACTTGAGGGTGAGGAACCGGCTGAGTTGCTTGGTGTCGAGCCGACTTCGGCGCTGGCGGTGGTTTCGCCGGTCCGGTATCGTTTGATTTGCCGGTTGGTTTCGGGCAATGTGCTTGCGGAGGGGAATTTTTCGTATCGGATAGCGGGGTGTTGCGGGCGCTGTGTGGCGGATGTCGAGCGTGAGATTGGCGAACCAAAAGCGGCATTATTTTTTGATGAGATTGGGGGGGACGAGCTTGATTTGACGGATGCGTTTCGTGAAGAGGCGTTATTGGCGTTGCCGGTGAATTTGTTATGTGACGAGGATTGCCGGGGGTTGTGCCCGCGGTGCGGGTGTAATTTGAATGAGAAGCGGTGTGATTGTGTGATTGAGAAACCTGCTGAGGGGCCGTCGGCCTGGTCGGCACTGGATGACTTGAACATATAAAAGTGCCGCAGGCCCAAAAAAATAAAAAAAAGCGCCGCAGGCCCAAAAAAAGCGCCGCAGGCTCAAAAAAAAGCGCGAAGCGCCCAATCCCGCCCCCCGTCGTACGGGGTCGCAGTCCAGCGCGCGAAAAGCGCTGGTCGCTCCGGCTCCACCGGAGCGAAGCTAAGCGAAGCGCTCCCCCTTACGTCGGCGGAGCCGACACAATACTGCGGGAGCGAGGTCGGCAGCCGTGTCACGAAGTGACCGGCGAACGACACCGAGCGAAGCAGGCCCCGGGAGTGGAGACTATTTCGCACGGAGGCACGGAGGCACGGAGAAGAAGAATTTCCCCATAAAATACAGAGCGCCGGAAGCGAACCAAATCGTTCCCGGCGCTTTCTTCTTTTCCCAATCCCCCCTCCGTGCCTCCGTGCGAAATCCTCTCCCCCTCTAACAGCCCTGCTTCGCTCAATCGCGCGTGACAATTCGCGTTGCTCTTGTCACGCTTGTTTCGCTCCCGCAGAGAGGTGTCGGCTCCGGCCGCACTGCGGCTTTGACTCCGGCCGCTCCGTTGTCGCGGGTGCCAGCAGCGGGACTTTGTTGCGCGGGGGGAGCGCTTCGCTTAGCTTCGCTCCGGTGGAGCCGGAGCGACCAGCGTTTCGCCGCTGGACCACGCCTCCGTACGACGGAGGGCGGGATTGGCGCTTCGCGCTTTTTTTTTGCCTGCGGCGCTTTTTTCTTTTTTCTTTTTTTCTTTTTTTATTTGCCCCGCGTCAATTGGTTGATCAGCACCTGTTGCAACTGCCCATAATACAAATTGCCAAGATGCCCCCCCTGCGTAAACCACGTAATCCGCTGCCCCAACGCATCATCCAAATACCGCCGGTCCTCATCCGAAACCAGAAAGTCATTCAACGTATGTAACACCCGCACCTTGTCATTGCCGCGTAACGTCGAATCCACCGCCCGCAACCCGGTTACAGCACGAATTTCCTCAACTGTAAACGTTTTCCCCACCGACTTGCGCAACGACGGCATCAGATAATCCGTCATATACGAACGGAACGGAATCCGGTCGACTTCAAGATAAAACCTGGTCCGGTCACTCCAGCTATACTGCAGCCTGGTGTCAAACGGCAGCCGCTTGTCTTGGCATGCCACCATCATCACATCCCGCAACGTGTAACGAAACGCCATCGAGGCAAGGTACTGCGCCTGCTTCTCCGCCAACCCGGTGCGATAGTCGAATTCGTTATTGACCGGAAATTCCTCCAGCCCCAACCCCGGGCGAACCGCCATCGGGTCGCGGAACGGAGCATGACGGGAGCTCGCCGCCATAGCCTTGCCGAATGCGTCGGAAACCGGCAGCTCAATCTTGTCTTTCGGCGTTCCCTTCATCACCAGCCCGGCAGCATCGACCCGGTCCAGCGCATACACCATGTCTACCGGCGGATTGATCGCCACGTAACGGTCGATCTTGAGCGTATTGAGCTTCTCCTCCTGCGCGGCAATGTGAAGCGTGTCGAGCGCCCCGAGCGACATCCCGACCAGATTGATCGACTCCGGCGTGAAATTTTTGCCGTCACCCTGATTGTCGGCAAGATCCTTCAACACCCTGCCGATCGTTCGGCGCAACGACTCCGCATCCTGCGGAGTGTACCCCGGCAACGGCGCATTGAGCATCGAGCGGTAGTAGGTAAAGGAGAAGACGCTCGGCAGCACGATCACCGCATAGCCCTGATAATTCAGCACTTCCGCCATCGCTACCGCGGTCGGGCTGGTGTGGTGGCTGCCGATGCCCGGCAGAATGATCGCCAGCGGCGCGGAGTTGAACTTCTCCTTGACCGGCGAACGCCAGAAATAGTAGTCCATTGTCGGTCCGCTCCCGCGCAATGCGGCGGTTTCGAGCATTTTGCCTTTTTCGGTAAAGTCGGTGTTCCACGGCGAAAGCTGGGTCCAGAAACTTGATTCGTCGCTCTGGGGACCGAACATCACTACCCGGACGGTATCGGGATAGGTTCCCTCCGGGCGATAGTCGCGCAGCGCCACGATCCGGCCTTTGATGCCTTCGGGCCGGTTGACTGCCGGATCGGGCTGGATTTTGGGCGGGTTCTTTTTCGCCTCTTCCGCCGCGACCCGCATCATCCGCTGCCAGTCGCGCTGACGGAGCTGGCGTTTGAGGAGCGAATATTCTTTGTAAATTTCATACGGGTCGGCATTGGCTTTGACCAATCGCACGTAGGGCCGGAAGCTGTCTACCGCCCGATTGACCCCGGCAAAGGTGGATGCGCCGTAGGGAATGTAGGTTTTGATATCGAGCAGAATGTCAAAAACCGCGCCGAAAGTGTCGCGGACGTTGGTTGAGGGCAGCACTGGCAGCACCAGTGTATAGCCCGGGCCCATCCCCCAGGTTTCAAAGACCTGGCCGAAGTCTTCGTCGTAGGAATAGAGTCCGAACCACTTGTCGGCCGGGTCGTAAATCCCGGCCACCCCGATGGTGGTGTTGGTCAAAAATCGCAGGGTTTCGACGCCTGCGCCGTTCCATTTGGCCTGACAGAGGCAGGCGAACATGCGGGCCGGGAAAGTCAGGTTTTCGGAGGCGTTGTTGATGCCGGTGATGACCGGGCGGGGAAGGATCGAGCCCCACATCCAGCCGATTGGGCGGACGATGTAGAGCATGCCGAATTCGTTGACGGCGAACATTGAGCGGTTGAAGCCTTCCCACGGGTCGGCGTCGCCGAAAGTGGTGGTATAATCTGCCGGGGTCCAGGTGCGTTCGGCGGGTGGTTGATCAGGGATCGGGTGAACTGCCTGGCAACCGGCCAGC
>JBFWIO010000121.1:0-8405 GCA_050255955.1 Victivallaceae bacterium | reverse complement strand
ATCTTCCACGCGGCAGACGATGAAGCCGCTTCAAAAATCCCGTTTTCCGTCCATACGTTGGTTTTGGTAATAAGCCTGGTGCGCTCCTCGAAAGACGGATACTGCCACACCTTTTCCCCTATTTGAATCCGAATTCTTGTGATCGAACCGTTATGATTGCTATAGTATAGATCGGAAGCGGATATCAGAGGGTTTGGGATTGATCCTGTCGTCTCCGCAAATCGAACGCCATTGTATTCGGCATATCCGGATGTTCCGGATCGCACCATTCGCAGCACATTGTTGTCGGCATTTCGGATAATGACTTTGACCTGCAAACCTCCGGCGGCCTGAAATGGATTGTAAATGACCGAATATTGGCTGGCCGAAATACGATATATTCCCGGTTGCGCATACGAGTTGCTGTTGGTGCAATAAAAAACATGTTTTGCAGAATCACTCGGAGAGTCTGTCCACTCCAGCAGCATATCGTAATCCGAAGCGGGATCAGCCTCTCGCATAAAGCGCGCCACATCTTGCCAGACTGCCGATTCGGTCGCAAAATTACGCAATGCGCTTGAAGAATAGACCAAGCCGGGCCGGAAGGAACTTCGCCACGTACCGCCATTGACGGAGTCGAGCGCCGCCAGACAAGCCGGATCGCGGGCGAATCTGCCGAAAATATCCATGGTCATACCTCCAGAATCCGCAATGCGGTGACGATTGCAGTGACGGCGTCGAGCGTGTCGGCGGCGGCGGTATAATCGCGCCGGAGCGAGAAGCGCCCGGAGACGGCGGAGGCAAACTCAATCTCGCGGGTTTCCGCCGTCGCCCCGACTGCCAAGGTAACCGGAGCCTGGTCGACGCCGTCGACTGCCGGGACGACCACGATGTTGCCGGTGACGGCGGGGTTGGCGCTGACCAGCCGGAGCCGGACTTTTTTGAGGTTGAGCACCCGCTCGGGAAACGTGATCGCCGGGATCGTCGAATCGAGGTAGTAGACCGCGCCGTACGTGGCGTCATTGACAAGATAGTTGGCCACCGGGGGGTAAAAGGAGGAACCTTCCCGGTCTGATTTGCCGGGATTTCCGGCGATCAATGCGGCGACCTGTTCAAAGGTCGGGTAGCGAGGTTGCGATTCGGGAGGGCGCCCCTCGACATCGACCCGCGGCGCGATTGCAATCGTATCCTGAAGCAGCACCTCACCGCACCCGGCAATCTCCATCCGGCAATTGCGGTTAAAAGCGCACGCACGCTCAAAAGCCGCGGTGAAAGTGTCAAGCTCAAATTGCAAGCTCCGTCCCGAAGCAGTCGCTTTGGCCAAAGCCAGCGGCGGCGTCTCCCGGCGGCAGTCAAGGCTGAGGGCGAGATTGTATTCCGCCCCGGACGGCAATTCGCGCTCAAATTCAAATTCGAGACGGGTCAAGGTGGCGTAATACACGGTTGGCTTGAACGAGTCGATGACTCCGGCACGACTGACTCTCATGGCATTTTCCCTTTCCGGTTTCATTTCCGGAAAAAGAATTTGTCAACCGCGGCCGGCAGCGGCGAAAGTTTTTTGCATTCATTTTCAACAATGCTATATTACCCCGGATCATTGCCTCCGGAATGGCTCCGGAGGGGAAAAAAACGGGGGTTCATCATGTCGCTTGTCACTCAGTTCGCGCCTGATTTCGTCGCATCCGCGGTGATGCCGGACAACTCCATCCGGGACGACTTCCGGCTCGCGGAGCTGCGGGGGAAATATGTGGTGCTGTTCTTCTACCCCCTCGACTTCACCTTTGTCTGCCCGACCGAGCTGATCGCTTTCGACCGGGCCAAGGCCGAGTTCGACGCGCTCAACACCGAGCTGGTGGCGGTTTCGATCGACTCCGCCTACTCCCACTTCGCCTGGCGCAACATGCCGCGCAAGGAAGGCGGCGTCGGCCCCCTCGCCTATCCGATGGTCGCCGATCTCGCCAAATCGATTTCCCGCAGTTACGGCGTGCTCAAGGACGAATCGATCGCGCTTCGCGGCCTTTTCCTGATCGACCGCGAGGGGATCATCCGCCACGAACTCGTCAACGACCTTCCCCTCGGCCGCAGCGTCGAAGAAACATTGCGCATGGTCGAGGCCCTCCAGTTTTTTGAAGCCAACGGCGAAGTCTGTCCCGCCAACTGGCACAAAGGCGACGAAGCGGTCAAACCCACCGCCAAAGGCATCGCAAACTACCTCGCCGGGCAATCGTAAAAAAACAAAAACGGAGATCGGCACATCATGCCGTTCTCCGTTCTTGAGTGACAAATTGCCCCGCCGGGTCGATGTTTTCAGATATCCCGGCTGATGCGCATCGAGCAGAAATCGGGACCGCACATGGTGCAATACCCTTCTTTGCTGTGGTCGCGGCCGGTCTTGGCGGAGCTTTCGGCGATCGCCTCGGCGCGCAGTTCGCGGGCGCGGTCGGGGTCGAGGGCGAGATCGAACTGTTTTTCCCAATCGAATTCGGCGCGGGCTTTGCTGATCGCGTCGTCGCGGTCGCGCGCGCCGGGACGGCCGAGGGCAACGTCGGCGGCGTGGGCGGCGATTTTGTAGGCGATGACGCCGTTGCGGACATCTTCGGCATTGGGGAGCCCGAGGTGTTCCTTGGGCGTGACGTAGCAGAGCATGGCGGCGCCGTGAAAGGCTCCCATGGTGGCGCCGATGGCGCTGGTCAGGTGGTCGTAGCCGGGGGCGCAATCAATCACCACCGGGCCGAGAATGTAGAACGGCGCGTCGTCGCAGATGTCGCGCTCCATTTTCATATTCATTTCGATTTCGTTAAAGGGAATGTGGCCGGGGCCCTCGACCATCGCCTGGACGCCGGCCTCGCGGCTGCGGCGGACAAGTTCGCCGAGGACACGCAATTCCGCGAACTGCGCTTCATCGCTGGCGTCGGCGAGACAACCCGGACGCATGCCGTCGCCAAGCGAAAGCGTGACATCGTGTTTGCCGCAGATTTCGAGAATTTTGTCAAACGCGGTATAAAACGGGTTCTCCTTTTCAAACTTGGTCATCCAGCGGGCGAGGATCGAGCCGCCGCGGCTGACGATCCGGAGCATCCGCTTTTTGGCGGCGGGAACATGGGCGCGCAGGAGTCCGGCGTGGATGGTAATGTAATCGACCCCCTGTTCGGCCTGTTCGCGGATGACGTCAAGGATCAACTCTTCGGAGAGACGGTCGGCATCGCCGCAGCGGGCGAGCGCTTCGTAAACCGGCACCGTGCCGATGGGGGCGGGACTGGCGGCGATGATGGCGCAGCGGATCGGGCCGATGGCGGCGCCGGTACTCAGGTCCATGACCGTATCGGCCCCGTAACGGAGCGCGGCGTGAAGTTTCTCGATCTCCTGTTTGGGACAGCTGGCGAGCGAGGAGTTGCCGATGTTGGCATTGATTTTGGTGCGGAGCAACCGCCCGATGCCGACCGGACGCAGATTGCGGTGATTGACGTTGGCGGGAATGACGATGGTGCCGGCGGCGACGCCGGCGCGGATGACTTCGGCGTCGAGCTGTTCAAAGCGGGCGACTTCGGCGATTTCCGGGGTGATTTCACCGCGGCGGGCACGTAAAATTTGGGTGTTCATGACAGTTTCTCGATGGCTTCAATGGTTCGGTCGGTCGCGCCGGTGTTCCGGCGGACCGCTTCGGCGGCATGGCGACCAAGTTCGGCGCGACGGGAATCGTCGAGCAGCAAACCGCGGATCGCGTCGGTCAGGTCTTCGTCGCGGGCAAGCAGCTCAATGCCGTGATTTTCGGCGAGCTGGCCCCGGACAAAGCGGAAATTACGGAGATTGTCACCGGCGATGATCGCTTTGCCGAGCAGGGCCGGTTCGATCGGGTTCTGCCCCTCGGTATGTCCGGCAAGGGTTTTGCCCATGATCACGATTTCGGCGGAATTCATCAGTTTAAGCATCTCTCCGGTGGTATCGGCGAGGATGCAATCGACGGGCTGCGGACTCGCTTTGGCGAGGCTGCGGCGGACGAAACTCACACCGGACTTTTTCAGCATGGCCTCAAGTTCGGGGCCGCGCTCGGCGTGACGCGGCACCAAAAGCAATTTGAGGTCGCGAAATTCGCCGCGCAAAGACTGGAACGCGGCCAGCGCCAGCGCCTCCTCCCCGGGATGAGTGCTGGCGGTCATCACGATCCGGTGCGGGCCGGGGCCGAAGCAGTCTTCGAGCCTGGCGTCGCCGATTCCGGCTGGGACGCGCTGGTCGAATTTAAGGTTGCCGAAGTTCTCGATCCGACCTGCCGGGGCGATCGAGCGGAAACGCTCGGCGTCGGCCTCGGACTGGGCGGCGATCAGCCGGAAAGCTTCGAGCAGCGGTGCGAAAAAGAATTTCCAGCGCCGGTAGCCGCGCGCCGAGCGGTCGGAGATCCGCCCGTTGGCGAGCATTAGAGGAATCCGGCGTTTGGCGGCGAGGTCGATCAGGTTCGGCCACAGCTCGGTTTCGAAGATCACAATCTCCTTTGGCTCAAGCAAATCGAGCGTGCGGCGCACCATCCAGCGGAAATCGATCGGACTGAAAATCACCTGGACATTGGCCGGCGCTTTTTCGCGGGCCAGCGCCTGACCGGTGGTGGTGGTGGTCCCGAGCACGAAACGCCGGTCCGGGAAACGCTCAAGGTAGCGGCGGATGAAGCCGAGCGCGATCATCGTTTCGCCGACGCTGACGGCATGAACGTAAATCGCCCCCTTGAACTCGGCGCAAGAGGCCCGCCGGCTGCCGAAAATGCCGAAGCGCTCAAGAAAGGTCGATTTCCACCCCGGCCGCCGCCAGAGCTTCCACAGCAAACCGGGCACGAAGCCGAAAAAAGCGAACGGCAGAAGTAAATTGTAGATCAAAATCCGCATGAGTCAGGGTCAATCGTGAAAATGGGTCAGGATATAGGCGGCGGCGCTTTCGAGATCGGGGAGGATCTTGGTGCAGTACTTGGCCATCCACGGACTGCAGTCCTTGTACTCCAGCGGAGAAAAGGCGACCACGAATTTACCGAGGTTGTGGGCGGCATAAAAGACCTCCATGCTGGTCCCGATGCTGGCGCGGTTGTAGTTGACCAGGAGAAAATCGGCGTCGCGCACATCCTGAAGGTCGAATTCGACGATTTCATTGGCGCTGTCGACCTGGCGGTCAACGAATTTGCGGCGCATCGGATCAAGCAGTTTGAAGCGGTCGCCGAGCATCGCCTTGGCGGCTTCGCGCCATTCGCGGGCGGTACCCTCGTGCTCGTCCATGATCGGGCCGGAAAGATAGATGATTTTAGGTTTGTCCATGGCTGAAAACGTCCTGCGAAAATAGTGAAAGGCAGGAATATGCCTGCCCGTGGTTTTGATTATATACTCTACACCCTCTTTTCGATATTTACAAAAGGATTTTCGCCGGGGACGGAGACGGCCCGCGACAATTTGCTTTATTTTTTCGCCAAAATCTTGCGAAAATACATCCGGCGGAGTATATTAATAAAACTTGGAATTTGGTTATTGCTCAAAAATAACGCGCTGACCTAAAATTGAAATACAAAAACTCCCGGAGGAGATCATGACTCAAGCCAAGCTTGACGACCTGGTGGCGGCGGCGGCCGAAAGACCGTCCAGCCGCAACATCGAGAATCTGCTGAACGCCATCCGCCAGCACGCGGGCGGCATCAATGCGGAAATTGCCGCCCAACTCAATCTTCTCTGGGAATCCTGGGATCTCGAAAATCTGGAAAATCCGCAAGCCAATTTCTGCCTCGAACTCGCCTCCATCAATCACCCCTCGACTCCGGCCTTCCGCGACGCGCTCTCCGAATCGGTCAAACACCTGCTTCCGCCCTATTTGTCCGGCACTCCGTTTCTGCGCGCCCTCGGCCTGCGCGACGAGGCGATGCCGATCAATGAGATCGTCTGGCGCTTCCGCAAGCTCTCGGTACTCAAAAACGGCACTGTGATTTTCCGCGCCGGAGCCTGGGGCGTGGCCGGCGCGCCGGACAGCATCAGCGGCACGCTGCCGGTCAGTCTCTACGGCGGCCGTGGTCACTCGGTGGCAGTCCCGATGGAAGCGGTGCTGAAAGAGGCGGCCCTCTTCTCCCCCGGTTTGGAACTCAACCGGATCACCGACCCGGCCAAGGCCGCGGCGATGCCGAGCAATGACTTCCGCACCCTGGTCAAACGCCGGGCGATCAGCAATGTTTCGGAGTCCCAGATGAAAGCGATGGCCCAGTCCACCGCCGGCAAAGTGATGACCGCCGATGACTTCGAAAAGTGGTGGGCTGCCGAACCCTCCAAGACCGCCGCCCCGGTCGCCGGCGCCAGCCGCCGCGCCAGCTCCGGCCGGAGCCTGGCCGAAATCGATCTCCTGCTCGACAAGGAAGCGGCCGCCGGCTGCGGCAAATTCAGTGCCGAAGAAATCGCCGAGCTGACCGCGTTCTTTGAGCGGCTGAAGCCGGAAACCGCGATCCGGGAAGCGCTTGAGCTTGCCAAAGTGATCACCAAACTAAACAGCCGCGCCGATGCCGCCGGCTTGACCAAAATGCTGAGCCCGCTGCGCGAAAAAGCCCCCTTCTGGCCGGCCAGCCCGAGCCGCGCTTCGCTCGAAAAACTCGCGGTCTGGGGCGAAATTCCGGCCCGCGACACCGAGGCGATGGCGGCGGCGACCAGTATTGTTTTTGAAGAAACGTACCTCGCCGAATGCGCGTTGCGGCTGCCGCTCAAGGCGCTCAACGCGGTCTGCGCGGCGATCTCCGAAGAGGTGCTTTTCGACACCTTGAGCGCGGTCAAATCCTGTGGTTCGGACCTTTTGCTGTGGATTTGGAAAAGCCGCAAATCGCTTCAGGATGAACTGCTCAGTCTGGTCAACATCGAGAATGTGATCCGTTCGCTGTCGCAGGAGCAACTGCCGAAGGCGTGGGGGCCCGCGCAGCGCGAACTTCGCGTCCACTTCCTCGACAAGTCGGAATTCCAGAGACAGGTGATTGAATCCTCCAACGACGACGCCATCGCCATCGCGGCGGCGCTCCAGGGCGCGCTTTTCCTGAGCCCCGGCGAACGCCAGAGTCTCCTGGTCAAACTCGCCCGCCATTCGGCAAGCCTGCGCGACTATATCGAGAACGGAGCCGGCCAGCGCATCCTCAACGCCGGACTCACCGCCGCCGACAAAAAGGTCGAAGTGCCCAAGAACAACGAACCGAATTTCACTTCGATCAAGTCGCATGAACGGCTGCTTCAGGAGCTCGACGACATCATCAACCGCCATGTCCCCGAAAACCGCGAGGCGCTCAAGGTCGCCCGCGCCCACGGCGACTTCCGCGAAAACGCCGAATTCGACGCCGCCAAGGAACGCCGCAACTTCCTGACTCATCGCCGCCTCGAACTGGAGCGCGAGCTCACCCGAATCCAGCCGGTTTCTTTCGCAATGGTCAAAATCGAGGATACCGCCGTGATCGGCTGCCAGGTTGACCTGGCCGACGACGACGGCGAAATCACCACCTATTATTTGCTCGGCGCGTGGGACGGCAATCCGGAGAAAAACTATCTCTCGTACCGTACCCGGCTCGGCCAGGCGTTGCTCAACCGCCGGATCGGCGAAGTGATAACGATGCCGAACGGCAGTGAACGTAAAATCGTCGCGGTCAAACCGCTGTCGCCGGAAATCCTCGCCGAGATGGAATAAAGGCCCAAGCCGATGCCGCTGGAACCGGAAAAATTGTTGCTCCGCCTCAGCGGACGGGGCGAAAAATGGCGGCGGCTCGCCGGTTACCGCGAGGTCGAATGCCGCCACGGCCGGACGGTGTCGGCGGTGCGTTATTCTTTTCCGGCGGACTGTCCGGCGGCACAGTCGCTGCGGATCGCTTTTTTTTCCGATCTGCATTACAGCGACGCCGATGACCTCGGATCGGTAATCGCCGAGGCGATTGCCCATATCGAGGCATTTGAGCCGCACTATCTGGTTTGCGGCGGCGATTTGGCCGGGTACGCGACCGACCTTGGCGAACTGCCTTCGGTGCTGCGTGAATTTCGCCACCTCGCCCCGACCCGGCTGGCGATCCCGGGCAACTGGGAGGCACAAAAAGGCTGGCTGGCCGGCGACTACTGGCGCAAGCTTTATGCCGACAACGGCTTTTGCTGGCTGGAAAACGAATTCTACGGTGATGACCGGCTGGTCTTTTACGGCGCCGCCGACCCGGCCTCGGGACGGATCGTCACGCCGTGGTGGCCGCGCGACAACCGGCAGCGGATTCTGCTTGCGCACCGTCCCGACACGGTGATCGCGCTCGACAGTTTGAAGACCCCGGAAGCGCTGCCGCCCTTGTCTTTGTGCGGTCATACCCACGGCGGCCAGGTCCGGTTGCCGCTGATCGGGCCACTGGCGAGCGCCTCGACCTACGGCCGTTTTTTCGATTACGGTCTTTTTTAGCATCGCAAGAAAAA